>NZ_JAMYSA010000050.1:0-45980 GCF_040321735.1 Mesorhizobium sp. M0293 | reverse complement strand
GCCACAATTTCGTAATCGGCGGCAAAGCCAGACTCGTAGCTTTGAGGCGGAATACTGGCGCGCCGCCATCGCGCAAGCTAGGCGCTGGGCGGCGCCCCACTCGCCTATCGGGCACCTGCAGTCCCGTCCATGTGCTAGACCTGCCGGAAGGCGGTGGCAAGGTGCTGATCTGGCCGTGCTGTGTCGAGGGGAGGGAGGGCGAGACCTGGCGGCTGAGCGGGCTGGATGGGGAGGTGAGGGGATATGTCGAGGTGGTTGGGGAGAGGAAGACCGCTCACGCTGAAAGGTGCTGGCGAATCAGCGACTAAGGTCTAAACTTGGCCTGCATTTCGTGAGGAGCAATCTCGAGAAATCTGGCAACGAAAGCGTCGGCAGCTTCATACGGGCCTAAAGGAACAATCTCGAAATCAAATGGCTCCGCAACATCATCTTCGCTCCATCTCTTTCCGTCCCAATTCATAAGGTCTCTTCGCTCCGTTACCCAGAGCCGAACATCGTATGTTTTTATGACTGAACGATCGAAATCGCCAACCTGAAAGGCCGACATTATGGCCTTTTCGCATTGCTTTTCGATGCGTCGATAATCAGGCAACTTTGACTTCAGAGGAGTGGTGAGGTCGCCGCACACCGACTCGCCACATTCGTGCATGAGTGCCGCATATGCGAACTCGGGGGGGGCGACGCGGCTCATGATTTCACAATGCTGTGCAACCGAATAGTAAACTCGTCGACCGGTATTTTGACTTACGCATTGCCCCGAGAAACGGGCTGCGAAAGCAAGGCCATAGGCCAAATCTAAGAGCGAGATTTCGCTGTTCTCTGTGTCGTCATAGTCAAAAAAATTCCCCGACCCGAGGAGGATGGTCGGGCCAACAGCGATGCGAATGCTATTTCCTGCGACCCTCATCGAAAATTTCTCATGACTGCCGTTCCATATCAGGATGTAAAATCGGATACTCGGTTATCCTATATTCGTTGGCATGGCGGGCAAAGTGGAGATATCGGATGCCGGTGACGGTAGTAGTGGGCGGTCAATTTGGATCAGAGGGCAAAGGCAAGGTGTCCGCCTACCTTGCACGGACTATGCGAGCTACCGCAGTAGTGCGGGTCGGTGGGCCGAATTCGGGACATTCTGCGGTCGACGAGAGGGGCACACTCCACACTCTGCGCCAGTTGCCTGCCGGTGCGGTTGGGACCGATACCCAAATTGTCCTCCCAGCTGGGAGCCTGATTAACCCCGACATTTTGTTGGCTGAGATACGACAGCTAGGCGTAACGCCCGCTCGGCTTCGTATCGATTCGAAAGCTTCTCTGGTTACAAAGCAACATATTGAGGAAGAGGCCAGCGGCGATATCGTTGCACGTATAGCTTCGACGGGATCTGGGACTGGCGCTGCGCTTATGGACCGCCTGTCGCGTTCCCCAAATCACCTATTAGTGAAAGATTTCCCGGAATTGGCGCCCTTTATGGAAGAGGATATTTCTTGGTATCTGCGCGGTCTATTACAGAAAGGGCAGCGCATTGTTGTAGAAGGTACGCAAGGGTTTGGATTGTCTGTATGGCACTCCGCTGATTTCCCTTATGCGACAAGTCGAGATACTACCGCCGCTGGCTTCCTTGCGGAGGCTGGCCTTGCGCCTCATGACGTTGACGATGTGGCGATGGTGTTAAGGACATATCCGATTCGTGTTGGAGGAAATTCGGGCCCATTGCCGAAGGAGATTTCATGGGGTGAGTTGGCAGTCGAAGCCAAGCTGCCGCCTGAATTTGTAGAATACACAACCGCGACGCATCGCGTCCGTCGCGTTGCTCGATTTGATTCTCTTGTCGTAAACCGAGCCATTGCGAGCAATCAGCCCCACAGGATTTTCCTTAATCATATGGACTATGTCGATCCGCAGGGTAAGAATGAATTACCTTCAGTTAAGAGTCGAGATTTTCTACGCGGGGTCGAAGCCGAGTTGAATCGGAGCGTGGATTTCGTTGGTTATGGTCCCGAAATATTGATTCCGCGCTCGTCACTGTTTTTGAGAGAAGCAATATGAGGATAAGCCTTGAAGATTTTCATAAGCAAGTAGCGGCTTTTCAAGCCGCCGTTTCAAAGTCGCAGCTCTCAGATGAGCAACGATATGATCTGTTGAAAGAATTCGATCCTTATTATGGCGAGATTCCTCCAGCTCTTTTGAACGCCGGTCACCTGGCGACTTACGCGGTTGCTACCGGTATGATTGAGCCGTTCCACACGTCCAAGCTGACTAAGCCTGCGACCTATCTTGTGTCTGCCGAGGGACCGGTTCGATACCGCAACGAACAGGGGCATGTGGAACGATTCTACCTTACAAAGGATATGAAAATGCGAGAGACGGAGTCATGTGTTCGAGACCATGTCCGTCTTGCACCCAATTCTGTTTGTTTTCTTACGCTTGAGCCGACATTTAGGATGCCCTCGTATATCGCGGCTCGGTTCAATCTCATGATTAAAGATGTTTATCGAGGTTTGCTCGTTGGCACCGGTCCTTTAGTCGATCCTGGTTTTCAGGGGAAACTTTCCATTCCAATCCATAATTTCACTTCACAGGAATATTATATTTCAGCGGGAGATGGCCTTGTTTATTTTGAATTTACCAAGATGAGCTGGAAGAATCCAGAAACAAAAACGCCCCGATTGTCCTGGCTGCCACAATCGATAGACCACCAACCACCATTTCCGGCGTCGAAAAACAGCCGGCATTCACTGGATGACTATCTGGCTCAGGCTACCGGCGGCGGTCCGCCACAGCATGCAATTCAGATAGCGGTCTCTGAAATGCGCGCTCAAGCTGACCGGGCTCGCAATCTACTAACCGTTTACACTTTGGGCGGCATTGCCGCCGCAGTGGGATTAGTTTTGACTGGGTGGTCACTCTACAATGGAGCTCAACAATTTGCCACCTCAGCGCAAACCGAACTGAGAGAATCGCGGTATCAGTTGTCAAAAGAGATGCAAGATTTGAAGGCTTTGGTTGAGAGTTACAAGAAGTAAGGTTCAGAGGTAATCCCGGCTGACGTAGTCACACTCGCAGGCCGCTTCGCCTCCATCCCACCCCTCCCATTAACCATTCGTTAACCATTCCCTCGCTAGCGTTTACCTCTCAGTAAGGATTCGCCAGCCGTGACTTTTGCCGCTCCCCTCGAGGCCAAATCCATTCGTTTTCGTGCCCGCTCCTTCGTCGCTTTCACATTGACTCCGGAAGATCCCTTGGCGGCCTGGCTGGAGGGGCTGGACCACTGGATCGGCAACTCGCCGGGCTACTTTGCCGGGCGGCCGGTGGTGCTTGATCTCAACACCTTGAAGCCCGATGTCGCCGCGATCGAATCGCTGGTCGACGTGCTTGGCCATCGCGGCATCCGCATCTACGCCATCGAGCTCGACGGCCACACCGCACTCGAGCCTAACCTGCCGCCGGTGCTGGTCGGCGCCAAGGAGGCGACGACGGACGGGTTGCTGCCCGGCCGCAAGGCGCGGGAGGATGTTTCCGGCATGTCAGAGGGCAAGGCCGAGGGCAGGGCGCCTGAAGCCGGGCCGGACAAGGACAAGGGCGGCAAGGCTGGCGCAAGCAAGGTGGACGAAAGCGAGCCGCAGGTTGCGCAGGAGGCTTCGGGCACGCTGATGATCAAGGCGCCGATCCGCTCCGGCCAGGCGATCGTGCATCCGCATGGCGATGTCATCGTGCTGGGCTCGGTCGCGTCCGGCTCGGAGATCATCGCGGCGGGTTCGATCCATGTCTACGGCACGCTGCGCGGACGCGCTTCGGCGGGTGCGCTGGGCAACAAGGGCGCGCGCATCTTCTGCCGCAAGAACGAGGCGGAGCTTCTGGCGGTCGACGGCTGGTACGTCACCGCCGAGGAGATGGAAGGTGTTTCGCGCGGCAAGCCGGTGCAGGCGTTTCTCGATGGCGAGAGCCTGCGCGTTTCGACGCTGAACTGACAGTCGTTTCGATATTTGGGCGGCCGAAGGGCCGCCCGGCAAGAACAACAAATGAACAACAACGGAGGCTTTTCAATGGGCAAGGTAGTGGTGGTCACCTCGGGCAAGGGGGGCGTCGGCAAGACGACCTCGACGGCGGCCCTTGGTGCCGCGGTCGCCAAGACCGGCAAGAAGGTGGCGCTTGTCGACTTCGACGTCGGCCTGCGCAACCTCGACCTGATCATGGGCGCCGAGCGCCGCGTGGTGTTCGATCTCGTCAACGTCATCCAGGGCACGGCGAAGCTGTCGCAGGCGCTGATCCGCGACAAGCGGGTGGAGACGCTGTTCCTGCTGCCGGCCTCGCAGACGCGCGACAAGGATGCGCTGACCGAAGACGGCGTCGGCGAAGTCATCGACAAGCTGCGCTCGGTGTTCGACTATGTGTTCTGCGACAGCCCGGCCGGCATCGAGCGCGGCGCGCAGCTCGCCATGCGCTTTGCCGACGAGGCCGTCATCGTCACCAACCCGGAAGTGTCGTCGGTGCGCGATTCCGATCGCATCATCGGCCTGCTCGACGCCCGCACCATGAAGGCCGAGCAGGGCGAGCAGATCGCCAAGCATGTGCTGGTCACGCGCTATGACGCGGCGCGTGCCTCGCGCGGCGAAATGCTGTCGATCGACGACGTGCTGGAAATCCTGTCGGTGCCGCTGCTCGGCATCATTCCGGAGAGCCAGGATGTGCTGAGGGCCTCCAACCTCGGTTCGCCGGTGACGCTGTCAGAGCCGCTGAACGCTGCGGCACGCGCCTATCTCGACGCCGCCAGGCGGCTCGAGGGCGAGGAATTGCCTGTCATCGTGCCCTTCGAACGCAAGGGCTTCCTCGATCGTCTTTTGGGAAGGAGGGCGGCATGAACCTGCTCGACATCTTCAAGCGGCGCTCCAGCGCGCCGGTGGCGCGCGAGCGGCTGCAAGTGCTGCTCGCCTATGAGCGCCGCAACCGCAGCCAGCCCGATCTCGTCTCCATCCTGCGCGAGGAGATCATGGCCGTCATCGCCAAGCACGTGCAGATCGACCAGGACTACCTCCAGGTCTCGATGGACCGCGGCGAGACCATGTCGACGCTGGAAATCGACATCCAGATCCCCAACAAGAGTGCTGTGCCGCTGGCGATGGCGGGGTGATCTTTTTTACCCTCCCCCTTGTGGGGAGGGTCGATCCGCAACGCGGATCGGGGTGGGGGTCGGCGCCAGCACCCCCACCCGGACCTGCGGTCCGACCTCCCCACAAGGGGGAGGTGGGGAGCCCAGCCCGCTCCCTCCGCGCGAGGAGCAGCGCCTGGCGTCGTTAGGACGATGATAAGCATTTGGTAATAAACCATAGGAAATGAAATGCAGGCTCAATCTGGCGTATAAGATGCCGTCGTTCTCGGCAGGGCCATGACGTGCGCATCAAGAGCCAGATCATTCTTTCCATGGTGGCCGCCGCGGCCCTGATCGGGCTGGTCGGCGGCGTCGCGATTTTTACGCAGATAGCGGCGACCAAATCGCTGGGGTTGACCGAGGCGACCAACGTCGCGCGGGAATTGGCCGACACCATCGTCTTCAAATCAACCGACGGGACGCCTTCGCTGCTCGAGCGGCCCGAGGCGCTCAAGCAATTCATGGTGAACCAGCACCGCCGCCTGCACCGGGATTTCCTGGTCCTCGACAGCAACAAGATCATCCTTGCCCATGCCGCCGACGAAGAGCACCAGGTTGGCGAGAAATTCGATCACGACCCCGGCAACGCAATCGGCCAGACCTTGGCGGACGGCATTCCGCGCAGATTTGTCGACCCGGAGGAAGTGAACGCCATACTGGCCGTTCCGATCGAACATCCCGAGGATACGATCATCGGCGCCGTGTTGCTGGAATATGACCCCGTTCTGCATGCCGCCGAGCAGCGCACCAATAGCCTGCTCTGGCTGGTTGGCCTCAGCGCGGCGGCCGCCGTGCTGGTCGCGATCGGCTTCGCATGGTTGCTGCTCAGCCGTTTCGGCTCCGGCCTCAGGGACATGATGCGCGGCATGGAAGCGCTGGCGAAAGGCAATGCCATGGCGCGCATCAGTCACGCCCGCAACGATGAATTCGGGCAGCTGGCCGATGGCTTCAACACGATGGCGGACCAGCTTGCATCGGCGCGGGCGCATGTCGAGGACATCGTCGAGACGGCTGCCGAAGGCATCGCGGTTCTGGACGGCGACGGCCGCATCGCCAGCGCCAATCCGGCGGCGGCAACGATGATCGGGCGGCGCGCCGACAAGATCGTCGGGCAGCAATGGGATTCGGTGCTGACGGTTCGCGACCCCAGGGGCGGCGCGTTCGCCGCTGGCGCTTCTCCCATCCAAATGGCGCTAGCCACCGGCCGCCAGCATCAGGGCGAAGTGCGCCTGACCAGATCCGATGGCTCGCATCTGCCGGTTATCGCCAGTTGCAGTCCGCTCAGCCGATCGGAAGGCGGTCTGGTCCTCACGCTCAACGACATCAGCGAGCTGCGGCGCGCGGAAGGGGTGGTCAACGAACGTGCCGATCAGCTGGCGCTCCTCAACCGCGAACTGCACGAGAAGTCCGAAACCACGACCCGTCTGGTGAAGCTTGGAGAACTGCTGCAGGCCTGCGTCACCTTCCCGGAAGCGTTCTCGGTGGTCGGCACCGCCATGGCCGAGTTCCTCGGTGGCTTGAGCGGAACCGTCCACTTGACCAGCGCGTCGCGCAACCTGGTGGAAGAGATGGCCCATTGGGGCGACGTCCGCTCGAGCGCCACGCAATTCGCGCCGGAAGACTGCTGGGCGCTCAGACGCGGCCAGGAACATGTCGCCGGCCCCGGCATGCTCACGCCGCGCTGCGCGCATATCACCGAGAACGGCAAGAAGGGCTATGTCTGCATGCCTCTGGCGGCGCAAGGCGAAACGCTGGGCATCCTTCATCTGTGCGAGCCGAATGCGGCCGAGAAGCCGCAATGGCTGGCTGAAAGACAGCAGATCCTGCGCGGCGTCGTCGACACGCTGGCGCTGGCGCTGGCCAATCTGCGCCTGCGCGAGACGCTGCGGCAGCAGTCGATCCGCGATCCGAACACCGGTCTGTTCAACCGGCGATATCTCGAGGAGACGAGCAGCCGCGAACTGCGCCGGATGGAGCGCTCGGGCCAGCCGCTGGTGGTCATCATGCTCGATGTCGATCATTTCAAGCAGTTCAACGATACGTTCGGCCACGAAGCCGGCGACCTTGTCCTCAAGCAGGTCGCCGCCACCTTGATCGAGCATGCCAGGGATAGCGATGTCGTGTCGCGCTACGGCGGCGAGGAGTTTGCCCTGGTCATGCCGGGAAGCTCGGTCCAGGAAGGTGCCGAGCGGGCGGAAGCGCTGCGCCAGGCAATCAGGAAGCTTCATTTGACGCATCGCGGCCGAACGCTGGGCACCGTCACAGCCTCGTTCGGGGTCGCCGCCTACCCCGAGCATGGCGTGGGCTGGGCCGAGTTGACCAATGCCGCGGATCACGCGCTCTACGATGCCAAGGGTAACGGGCGCGACCGGGTCGCCATCGCGCTGGGCAACGCGCCCGGTGAGCGACCTCCGATCCAGTTGGTGCCAGCCCCGAAAGGCAGCTGAGACGCTTTCGGGGTAGGGCACTCAGTCTCATCCGCGATAATCACCCAGCGCCCGCCAAGCCGGATCAGGCGAGTTCTCGGCGGCACATCTCGCCCGAGGTCTCCCGGCGCGGGCTTTGCCTTGCGAGCCACGGGTCTTGCCGCCCTTCAGAACCCCCTCACCGTGAGACAAGGAACAAGCTTTTCCACGGCAGCGGCATCGGTTGCTCGCCTCATCCAGTCCCAAATGTCCCAAATTAACCTTTGTGCCAACGCGGGCTTCCCCTACGCAATTAGTGGATGTAGGCTATATTAGTAATTCGTTAAGTTCCCAGTTGAGGTGTGCGTAAGGGGAGTTCGGTCATGAACTTCAGAGGCCTGATCAAGCGTGCTGAAGAGGTAGATAAAGCAGTCCAGGACCTGCAGTTCGAATTGGCGGACCAGGATCTGCAGATCGAATTGGCGGACGCGCTGGATGCAAGTCTCGACGCCGAGGATCTGGCACCGCCAAAGAGCGACGATGTCCCCGATCCCGCCGCAGGACCTGACGATCCGCCACCCGAGGCCAATGCGGCAAATGCGGATGATGCGAACAACGCGGACAGTACGGACGATACGGACAGGTCCGAAACCGCGCCACGACTGACACCCCATACCCAGACCCGACTGGCTGCATTGAGTGCCTTTGAAGGGCTCTTCCATGACGCCAGGGATTATCTGGAAGAGATCAACGACAAACTGTCGGAGATCGGGACCTCACACCATTTGACGCGCGAATTCCTCAACATCCTTCACAGCGACATTCTTCGCGCCAACGAACTGGAGCTGGTAAATGCCGGCCTGGCCGCCGAACAAAGAACGCTGACGGAAAAGCTGCACGACACGGTGAGAAAGCTGCGCGAGCGTGAAGGCGCTTTCGAAGTGCTGCAACAGCGCGAGACAAGCCTGGTTCAGGACAGGGAGGGGCTTCGTGCGGCGCTTGCCGCGACAAGGCTGGAACTCGTGGAGACAGCCAATGCGAACGCCAAACGCGAGGCGGAGTTCGGCGACATCGCCAAGCGGCTGACCGGCAGAACGGTCGAGGCCAACAGGCGCCTGCGCGAGAGCAAGATGCTGCGGGAAAAGCATGTCAGCCTGTCGATCGAGCTCGACAAGGCGCTGAAGCGGGAATCCCAGGCGCGCCACAGGCTCGACGAACTCTCGACGATTCACGCCAGCGAAGCCGCGCGGCTCGCAGAACTGCTGGCCGCGCTCGGCAAGAGCGAGAAGGAGGAGATGCGGCTCCAGAAGTCGCTTGAGGCCGCACAGGCGAAGCTGTCGGAAACAACCGAAGCGGCCCGCATGATGGAAGGCGACAGGGAAGCCGAGCTGGCTCGCAGTCAGGCGGAAATACGCGGGTTGGGTTCGGAGATCCAGAATCTGCAATCGCGATTGGAGCAAACCTCGAACGAGAACAGCGACGCCGTCAGCGAGATCGCCAGGCTCAAGAGTGAATTGAACGACACCCTGGCCGAAAAGAAAATCGCCGATGAAAGATTGTCCGCGCTCACCGACGAGAACGAAAGCGACAAGACAAGCCTTTCGAAGTTGAACGCCAATCTTTCACAGCTTGCGCTGCAACAGGCATCGGAACAGATACAGTTCGATGTCCAGAGGCAGGAGTGCGAGGACCTCAGGGCCGAAATCGTGTCGCTCAATGCCCGGATCAAGGAGTTGCTGCCCTACGAGCGGCTCCACAAGGCCACCAACGGCAGACAGCGCGAGGGTGAGGTGGTCGAGATTGCCGGCGTGATGGCGGAGAAGGCACGGGCAACGGGCAGGCGGCGCACCCGCAGGACCCTCCGCGCGGCGACTTAGCTCAATTCGTCATTCCAGGATGCTCCGCGACATCGCTTCGCCGGCCGGCCGGAGGTTGGCCTGGACGACAGCGCCAGGAGGGGAGGCCGGCACCTCATCCGGAGAGTAAACCAATGGGCACCGGCCAGGCGGATCGACAGGTCCGCCGCACAGGCAAGCTAGCGTGCCTCACCTCTGCAAGGCATTGGTGCGATCACGGAAGGTGCGAGCGGCAATCTCCTGGACTTCTGATTCGAACCATGCGGCGATCCGCCAGCCGGCAGGCCACGAACGCGTATGGGAAGCGATCGCGTGGCCCTCGCTTTTATGCATGTCGTTGACCCAAAACCGCTGCGCACTTTTGGGCGACATGCATCAGTCGAGCGGCTCGTGCTGGTAAAGCTCGTCCATGCTGAGCGATGCCAGGGCGCCGAAAGGAGCCTGCTTTTTCACCCGGCCGCCGCTCAGGATAACCACGTCGTCGCAGAACGAGATGGTGCTGTGATGGTGGCTGATGACGATGGTCGTGCGGCGGCCGGCTCTCGACTTCAGGGTCTCGACGATTGCCGCTTCCGACAGTCCGTCCACCGCGTTGGTGGCTTCGTCCAGGATGAGGAGATCGGGATCGCGCACCAGGGCCCTGGCCAATGCGATCCGCTGCCTCTGTCCCGCCGACAAATTGACACCCCTGTAGCCGACCAGCGTCTCGTAACCCTGAGGCAGCCGTTCGATGAATTCATGCGCTTCGGCCAGTTTTGCGGCGCCCTCGGCGTCGCCGACTGTCGCCGCGTCCTGCCCGTAGGTTATGTTTTCAAAAATGGTGCCATCGACCAATTCCAGCTCCTGGCTGGCCAGGGCGATGTGCCGTCGCCACTGGCTGGCGTCGATCCGGTCGAGCGGCGATCCATCAATCAGAATCCTGCCGGTGTCCGGTTCCACAAAGCGGCACAGGAGATTGACGATCGTCGTCTTGCCGGCGCCCGAGCGGCCGATCAGCGCCGTCGAGCGGCCGCTGCCGATTTCGAACGTCGCCGCATGCAGCACCACTTCACGCCGATCCGTGCCGGAATAGGTGAAGGTCACATCATCGAACCTGATGCCCTGGCGCAGACCGTGGAACGGCCCGTCGCCTTGCGGTGGTTGCGGCTTGCCAGTGGGATCCAGCATCCATGTCACCTCTTCGAGCGATCCGCTCAGTCCTTGCAGCTGGCTCCACGACCCTTGCAGGGCCCGCATATGCGGCTGCAGCCTGTAGAGCAGTATGACGAACGCGATGATCAGCGGGAAACTCACTTGCGCCAGCCAGGCGCCGATCACCACCGCCAGGAACAGCATGGCGTGGAGAACCTCCGTCAGCGGCGGCAACGCTCCCTGGCGCACAAGCAGGGCGAAAGAGGCGCGGCGAACCGCATCGGACGCCGTATCGAATATCGCCTTCTCCCGGTTCTCCTGTCCGAAGATGCGGATCAGGCGTCCGGCATGCACAAGGTGGAGCATCTGCGAGGCGAGGTGGCCGTTGCGCGAAGCGACGCTGCGGCTTGGCTCCTTCAGATTGGCCGAGAGGATGGCGTGCGCGATCTGGACGAGCGCCAGTCCGAGCGTGACCAGCAGCGTCATGCGCCACGAAAGCAGCAGCAGGAAAGCCAAGAGGATGATGGCGGCCGATGCGCTGACGATGGCCGACAGCATGATCTGGATCGCATCGGACGCCCGCCAGGATTCGTTGGAGATGATGTTGAGCAGGCGTCCGGGACTCTGCCGCAGGAAGAAGGGGTAACCGACCCGCAAGAGCTGCTCCGACAAGGCGCTGCGGATCGAATGACTTGCCTTGCCGGAGATGAAGGTCGTCAGCAGCGTGTTGGCGAAGGCGAAGACGTTCTTCAGCACGATCGAGCCGAGGATGGCGACCGAAATGGCGACAAGCCGGTCGCGTTCGCTCAAGCCCGATCCGACGTGCTGGAGGACAGCGGAGAAACCGGCCATTCCCGCCGCATCCCCGTGTCCCATGATGATGCCCAGCAACGGGATGATCAGGCCGATGCCGAACCCTTCGAGGGCAGCGCTGACCAGACCGAGAACCACCACGGCCGGAAGCAGTCGCAGTTGCCGCTTTCCGAACGCTCGGAACAGCATCGGCAGGCTTGGCGGTAGCAATGGCATTATAGCATTTCACCTCGCCTGGGCATTGGCTTGTTGATCTTGCCGCAACGGAGCCTGCGGCCGTCTCGCCAGCAGGAGAACCGCGAACCTGGCCGCGCCGAGCAAATTCATGGAGACGATCGGCCAGTGCGACAGGTTGAGTTCACGATCGAACGCAGGCCCGCCCGCCAATTCGCGAAAAGCCCCTCTTGCGGCCCAGTAGAAATGGCGAAGCAGCCAGGGCGCATGGCGAACATGTTTCAGGCAGAGCCCGCCATTGCCCAGGCTATAGTCGCGGTGGAGCTTTTCGATGGCTTTGCGATCCCGCCGGCCGTGATGATGGAATATCGTCATGTCAGGCACATACTCGACCGGGATGCCGAGCAACATCGCTCGCACGAGGTAATCGGTGTCCTCGGCCGACCGCAGGGGGCCGCCGGCGCCGAAGCGTTCGTCGAAATAGCCGATGCGGGCCGCGACATCGCGGTGCATCGTCATGTTGCAGCCCAGCACAAAACCGCCGGGATGAACATCTGGTGTCAGCCGCGCGCGCACAAGCGACCGCTTGATGGTGAACGGCAAATCCCTGGGATCGCCAAGCTCGACACGACCTCCCCGGATGAGCCATCGTTCCCCGGACGCATAATGTCGCTCCAGATCGCGCAGGTAGTCGCGATGGACCGCGCAATCATCATCGACGAAGACCAGCACATGGCCCCGCGCGCGCCTCAGCCCGGCGTTGCGGGCAGCCGCCAATCCGGGACGCGGCTCGCAAATGGCCGTGAATGGAATGTCCGACATCTCGGCGATGCTGGCCAGGCGTTCGGCCGTGCGGTCGCTCGAACCGTTGTCGACGACCACGAGTTCGGCCGCGAAGCCGGCATGTGCGCGGCACGCGGCTTGCACCGACTTGATGCAGGCCTCCAGCACGGCGACACGGTTGCGCGTGCAGATGATGAAGCTGACTTCCGGCGCCGATCGTTCCGGGCGGGGACCGGTCGAAGCGGCGCCAAGCGCCGTCGAACGATCGCGCTGCAGGGGTTGGTGGGCTTTGACGATCATCCCTCAGCCCGCCTGATAAGGTGCCAAAACCGCCGCAGCGGGCGCGGATTTGAAGAAGTATGCCATGGCGTCCGCTTGCCTGCTGGCCGACAGCGAGGCGAGGCTGAGCCAGGGCGCCCAGGCGCCGGGCCGCAGCGCATATTGCTCGCGACGCCGGATGACGTTCCACTTCGCGGTCCGCGTCAGCAATTCATGCGTCAGCGGGGGCTGCTTTTCGTCGGCTACGAGCTGGTAGATGAAATAGAATAGGTTCAGCGCACCGGCCTCGAAGCTCGGCCGCGTCGCGGCCGGCAGCGAGCAAATCTCCTCCTCCAGCGCGACGATGAAGTTGGCCGCACGGGTAACGGTGTCGTGGCTGACCGTGTCGCCAATGTCGCGCAGGTCCCGCGTGGTTTCCGCCAGGCCCTCGCGCTCGAGGTTCTCGGCCACGATCCGCAAATGCGTCCTGCGCATCTCCTTGACGTGCCGGCTGGTCACGCTTGCCTGATGGACGCGGTACACGACCAGGTTTTCGGGCATCATGGCTGCCGGGTAACGGCCGGCCAGCCGCCTGAAAAGATCGAAATCCTCGGCGTGCCTGTAGGTCTGGTCGTAGTGGAGAACGCCGTCGTTGACGATCTTCCTGTTGAAGACCACCGTCGGGTGCATGAAGATCGTGAAGAACATCGCCAATATAGGGATGCGGCCGAACTGGAACACCGGATCGGGCTTGCCCCTGGCGATGCGGCCGCGGATCAACATGTCGACGCCGGCGCCGCAGAAGCCCAACTCGGGCCGCCGTTCAAACAGCGCCACCTGGCGCGACAAGCGCCAGGGATAGGCGACATCGTCGGCGTCCATCCGCGCGACCAGCTCGCCCCGGGCGACCGCCAGCCCTTCGTTGAGCGTCGCGACGAGGCCGTGGTTTTCGCGCGAGATGATCGAGATGCGGCTGTCGGCCTCCCGGCATCGCTCGAGGATCTCGAGCGAATTGTCGGTTGACCCGTCATCGATCGCGATGATTTCCAGGCGGCCGTAATCCTGCCGCAGGATGCTTCCCAGTGCGGCGGCGAGATAGGGCCCGGCATTGTAGACCGGCAGCAGGACGGAGACGAGCGGCGCGGCGGTCATCGTCTTGCATCCGTTCGCTGGAGGTCGAGCGATGGCGTCCTGCCATCGGGCGATCCGCCGGCCGCCCTCGCGAGCCAACCGCCATGGCCGGTCTGTGCGGCACTGGCGCGTGCGACATAGGGGAAGTGGCGCTTGAGGCTGTTGAGCGGCCTTTCGAAAACCACCCAGGAAATCGAGGCCACGACGATTGTGGCTGCGCTTGCAACCAGGAACCGCCCTGGCCCTTGCTCCGAGACATTGAGCGGAATCCAGGGCTGCGACTTGACGGCGAGCGATAGCAATATCGGATGATAGAGATAAACGCCGTAGCTGATGCGGCCGAGACCAAGCAGCGGCGGCAATTCGGCAAGCTTGCCGAGGCGGCCGCCAAGGCCGCGCGAACAGGCGGCGACGATGACCATCAGCGGCACCAGGGGCAGGACTTGCCGCACCAGCCAATGGGCCCATTCCAGGGTCGGATCGGCAGGGGCCGGGACAAACCACTCGATCATCAGGAATGCGGCCGCGAAGGCAGGCCAGCCGAGCCGCATCCATTGCGGCAGGCCGGCGCCCCTGGACCGCCAGCAGGCAAGCAGCGCACCCGACGCCAGCGCATCCATGGATGCCGGCGGCAGCAGGTCGCGCGCCAACGCCGGGTTGGCGGTGACCGGCCAATAGAAGCGATAGGCCAGCGACAGCGCGATGACGCCGATGCAGATCGTCTCGAATCGGCGGCGTGGGGCCAGCAGGACGACCAGCGGCCAGGCGAGATAGAACTGCTCCTCGATGCTCAAGCTCCAGAAATGGCACAGCACCCAAGGGTTCCAGTCATTGCGTAGCGCATACCAGAAATTCGACAGATAAAGCGCATGCCAGACCAACGACCCCCTGGACTGGTCCAGGTCGACCAACCAGACGAAACCCAGGACGGCAAAATAGGGCGGGAATATCCGCAGCGCGCGCCTGATGTAGAAGGATCGCAGCGCGGGGCCGGTTTCAAATTCGGCCGCCGAACGCGCTTCCAGGAGCAGGCGCGTGATCAGGAAGCCGCTTAGCACGAAGAACAGCCGCACGCCGATATGGCCCCAAAAGGAAGATCCTCCCGCCGCGAAGAAATGGGAATACAACACCATCGTCACGGCGATGGCCCTCAGTGCATCCAGTTGGATGTCGCGAGCGTTTCCCATTAGCGGCTTCCGCCGGCGTGATGTCCGCGACGAAGTTGCCAGCTGGCCGTTTCGAGCGGCAGGCCAAGGGGGACGAGCTTCCCCAGAGCGCCGGCACCGTCAAACCCGCGCCTTTCGAGTCCGATCGGGGCGAGTCCGATCGGGCCGGGCTCGAAATCGACGGACGCACAGTTGGTCAACCTGGTGGGATCCTCCACGGCGTATGTCCAGTCGCAAACGAGTCCCCCAGGAGATCGTTCGGCTACGGCATTGTGCGGCGCAACACAAAAAATCTACCCGGCTGAAATACTTATGTGAGCAAGCGCTAAAAATTGACATAACCGGTCATCTCTCGCCGGTTTTGGCGATTTTTCTCAGATTTTAAATCCTATGGTTTAAGTCGTGTCGACATTCCCGCTTCGATTGATTGGGAATAGGTCTTGGCCTATAGGAACAAGAAAGCCATGGCTCTTTGGTAGATCGTCGAAATTTTGCAATCTATATTTATACTATATGGATTAGATCATGTTTCCGCGGAGAAATTAGTCGAAGTCATTGGCTTTGCGCGGTGCAGCATGGTCGCCGGATTTTCGTCGGTTGCCGCCCGGCTCCGGCTGAGCGGGCCTCTGCTGCGGGCCGCCAGCCATCACACCGCCTTGAACACCACCGTCTGAGCCAACCCGCCGCCCTTGCGGTTTTCCAGCGTCACGGTGCCGCCGTAGCGCTCGATGATTTCCTTGGCGATGGCGAGGCCGAGGCCGGCGCCCGGAATGGATTGCAGGCGGCCGGGGTCGACGCGGAAGAAGGGCTCGAACGCCTTGTTCAGCAGCTCCGGCGGAATCCCCGGCCCATGGTCGGAGATGGTCAGCACGGCGCGGTTGTTCGCCACGGCAAGGTCGATGCGGCACGCCTTGCCATGGGTGGCGGCGTTGACGATCAGATTGCGCAAGGCGCGGCGCAGGCCGAGCGCGCCGGCCCGCACGCAAACCTTGTCCAGGTGCCCGATGGAGACGGGATGGCCGAGCGACACCATCTCGGCTTCGATATCGCGCACCGTCTTTTCCAGATCGACCGGTTCGACGGCGTCCTGGTTCACCTCTTCGCGCACCAGGCGGATGGCGCTGTCGGCGATGCGGTCGAGCTCGTCGAGGTCGTGAAGCCATTTGTCGCGCTCGTCGTCGAGGAACTCGGCGCGCAGCCGCATGCGCGTCATCGGCGTGCGCAGATCGTGGCCAGCGGCGGCGACCAGCCGCATGCGGCTTTCCATGGCGGTTCGCAGCCGCGACGAGAGCTGGTTCAGCGCATGCGCGGTGGCCTTGACCTCGGCCGAACCCACTTCCGGCACCGCCGCCAGCACGCCATCCGATCCGATCTTGGAGACGGCGGCCTCCAGCATCTCGAGCGGCCGGATCAGTACGGAGGTGAAATAGACCGACACCGCCGTGGCGCCGGCTACAATCAGCGAGATCCAGCCGGCCAGAACCAGCCATTCGCGCCGTGGCGGATTGATGTGGGGAACCTCCATGATCGCCCAGCGATTGTCGGGCAGGCGCACCGATGCAAGCTGGCCGGGTTCATCCGCCTTGTCGTTGACGACGGCCAGGACATCGAGGCCCCGGCGGCGCAATATGTCGTTGAGCATCGCCGTTTCCGCGCGATCCACCTTGCCGCCAGCCGGATGGTCGCTGAATTGCACCCGCAGGACGTCCGGGATCGGGCCGGGCAGAAGCCCTACCACCAGTTCCATCTGTTGGGCGACCCAGGGCACGGTCAATTCCGGAGGCGGCCCGCCGCCCCGAACGCTGATGACGGCGGCCGTTGCCAGGGCTACCACGCCGACGATCGAGGCGACCAGCAGCAGGATGAGTCGCCGGCGCAGCGAGTTCACGCCTGGCTCTCCACCGTGTCGACGCGCGCGGTGAGCTGGTAGCCGCCGTTGCGCACTGTTTTGAACAGCGGCCCGTCGCCGGTATCGCTGAATTTGCGGCGCAGCCGGCTCACCAGCACATCGACCGAACGTTCGAGTGGGTCGCGCTCGCGGCCTTGCGTCAGGTCGAGAAGCTGGTCGCGTGACAGCAACCGGCCGGGACGGTCGAGAAACACCTGCAGCAGGTCGAACTCGGCGCCGGTGAGATCGACGGCCAGCCCTTGCGCATCCGTCACCTTGCGGGTGTCCGGCTCCAGCCTGTAGCGGGCAAAGCGGTAGACACGGGCGCGCGGCGGCGCAGGCACCTCATCGGGCGTCGAACGCCTGAGCACGGCGCGGATGCGGGCGGTGAGTTCGCGCGGATTGAAGGGCTTGCCGAGATAGTCGTCGGCGCCGAGTTCCAGGCCGATGATGCGGTCGACATCCTCCTTCAGCGCCGTCAGCAGGATGACCGGGATGTGCGGCTTGCGGTCGCGCAGGCTACGGCAGATATCGAGCCCCGAGCCGTCCGGCAACATGACGTCGAGCACGATCAGGTCGAATTGGCCCTGGCCAAGCTTCTGTTCGCATTCGCGCCGGTCCGCCGCCGCCGAGACGCGAAAGCCCTGGCCGTCGAGATAGCGCTGGAGAAGCGTCCTGATCTCACGGTCGTCGTCGACGACGAGGATATGGGGTTGTGACTGCATCATCGTGCCCTTGCCCGTGATTGTAGGGGCTTGGCCGCGATTATAGGGAGAGCCGCGCCCAAGCGGCATGGAAAATTGCAACTGAATGTTTCCGGCCGGCGCGTGGAAACATTCGGAAACAAATTGCCCTTTTGCGGAAACCTTCGGCAACACGCCGACGCGAAGCGGACAAACACGCTTCCTATCCTCTCATTTGTCCGAAGCATGAGAGAAAGGAACACCGTCATGCGAAGCAGATTTCTTGCGCTCGGCCTGTTTTCCGTCGCCGCAATTCACCCCGTGCTGGCGGCACAGCCCGATCCGGGCCCCGGCGAGGCGCCACCGGTCATGGCAATGCAGGATGGACCCGACCATGGCCCAATGGCTTGGTTCGGCCAGAATGGGCCCGGCCCGCATGGACCGATGCGGCATGGTCCGCAGGGTTTTGGCCCGCAAGCTTTTGGACCGGAAGGCTTTGGCCCTCGCCGCATGGGGCCGCCGCCGGAATTCATGCTGGCGGCCCGGCTGGCCGCGCTTGAGACCCGCGTCGGCATCCGCACCGAACAGCTCGACGCCTGGCGCGACTATACCAGCGCGCTGCAGGCCGTGCTTTCGCCGCCGCGGCCCGACCATGGGCGGCCCGGTGGCCCTGATGGCCCCGGCAATCCTGAAGCGAAAGGCCCCGACACATCGGGCCCGGGCGGCGGGCCAGATCCCTTCGCCTTCCAGGAGAAACTGGCCGACGACGTCACTGCTCGCGCGGTCTCCGCCGGCAAGCTGAAGGAGGCGATCGCTGAACTGCGCGCCAAGCTGACCCCCGAACAGCTCGAACTCCTCGCGTCGGCGGAACCTCCGCATGGACCACCCCCCGGTCCCTGGGGCGGCCCGCCGGACGATGCAGCCGGCCCCAGAGGCCTGCCTAACGATGGCAGGCAGCTCCCGCCCCAGCCCAGGAACGACTGATAACCCTGACCGGCTGCACCGGCCCGGTACCCAACCCGTTCTCGGGCCGGTCGGCTCTTCAGGGCGGGCGTATCTCCGCCATTCCCTCGTTTCAGTCCAATTCGAATCACGCATGGAAGCACGACAATGTGGGAAGCCATGATCATGCTGCGACTGCTCGCGTCCGCCAGTCCGAGATTGTCGTTCGGCCATGCCGGACGCGGTCTTCCGCTGTCCGGACGCGGTATCCCGCTGTCCGGACGCGCCATGCCGCTGGCCCTGCCGGTCGACACACTGAAGGGCGCGATCCGCCTGAGCTTCGCCGCCTGGCGGCTGTCGCTTCCGCTTTCAGGTTCGCCAAACAGCCACGGAAACCATGACCGCAAGATCGCGTGAGACTCCGGCAAGGTGGTTGGCATGTCGGCGCTGATCGGCATAATGACGCGATGGGCATCGCGGCCGGCTACTCGATCCTCGGGTACGCTCCGGCCGCCGAGAAGGAGCGCGACATGAGCCGCTTCGAAGCATCGCTCGACGTTGCCCGCAAGTGCGCGCGGCTCATCGTCATGACATCGGCCGGCATGCCCTCGACCGAGCGGCCCGACGCCAACGCGCACGCAACTCCAAGGAAAGATCCAGGCCATGACTTTCAAGCCTAGCCAGTTTCGTTTGGCCAATCCACGCCGTCTCGCGCCCTGGGCCGCCATGCTCGCCGCTACCGTTCTGCTGGCCGCCTGCTCGCAGGAGAACAGCGCTCCAGCCGGCATGGGCGCGGCCGGCAAACCGGAAGTCGGTTTCGTCACCTTGCATCCGCAATCGGTCGCGATCACAGCCGAATTGTCGGGGCGCACGGCGGCCTCGCTGGTTGCCGAGGTGCGCCCGCAAGTGAATGGCATCATCCAGCAGCGCCTGTTCAAGGAGGGCAGCGAGGTGGCGGCGGGGCAGCCGCTCTACCTGATCGATCCGGCAAGCTACAAGGCGGCCTATGACAGCTCGGTCGCGGCGCAGCAGAAGGCGGAAGCGGCGGTGCCTACGGCGCAGGCCAAGTTCGACCGTTATGCTGGCTTGTTGAAGCAGAACGTTGTTTCCAAACAGGATTATGACGATGCCGCCGCCACGCTGGCGCAGGCCCAGGCCGATGTCGCCTCGGCCAAGGCGAGTGCCGAGACGGCGCGCATCAGCCTCGACCGCACCTCGATCACCGCGCCGATCGCCGGCCGCATCGACAAATCCACGCTGACGCCTGGAGCGCTGGTCACCGCCAACCAGGACACGGTGCTGACCACCATTCGCGCGCTCGATCCGATCAATGTCGATGTCACGCAATCGAGCACCAATCTGCTCAATCTGCGCCAGGCGATCTCGGAAGGGCGGCTGAAGTTCAGCGGCCCCAATGTCAGCGTCAAGCTGAAGCTCGAGAACGGCACCATCTACGCGCAGACCGGCAAGCTGGAATTCGCCGGCGCCAATGTCGACCAGACCACCGGCACCTTCGCGCTGAGGGCCGAGTTCCCCAACCCCGACCGCCTGCTGCTGCCCGGCATGTATGTGCGCGCGCTGGTCGAGGAAGGCGTCGCCCAGAACAGTTTCCTGGTGCCGCAGCGCGCGGTCAGCCGCAACACCAAGGGCGAGGCGACGGCCATGGTCATCAATGCCGCGGGGAAGGTCGAGACGCGGGTGCTCGCAGTGCGCAACAGCGTCGGCAACAACTGGCTGGTGGATTCGGGTGTCGGCGACGGCGATCGTGTCATCGTCGAGGGCATGCAGCTGGTGCGCCCCGGCGGCGATGCGACGGGCGTCGAAGTGACGATCGACGAGACAACCGGCGAGGTCAAGGATCGCGGACAGACGTCAGCCATACCCGGCTCTTCCCAGACGGATAGCGGCAAGCAACCGGCGCCTGCCGCCGCGACCGGGAACTGAGCGATGTCCGTATTCTTCATCAATCGGCCGATCTTTGCCTGGGTGATCGCCATCGTGATCATGCTGGGCGGCCTCTTGGCGCTCACCTCGCTGCCGATCTCGCAATATCCGCAGATCGCGCCGACCACGGTCAACATCAGCGCCACCTATCCGGGCGCTGATGCGCAGACGGTGGAAAACTCGGTGACGAAGGTCATCGAGCAAGGCATGACCGGCATCGATAATCTCGACTACATGACAGCGACGTCGACCTCGACCGGTTCGGCCTCGATCACGCTGACCTTCACCACCGCAGCCGATCCCGACACCGCCCAGGTGCAGACGCAGAACAAGCTGCAGCTGGTGCAGTCGCAGCTGCCGCAGGTGGTGCAGAGCAATGGCATCACCGTTTCCAAATCCTCGACCGGCTTCCTGATGGTCATCGGCTTCGTCTCGACCGACGGCAAGATGAATTCGACCGACCTCGCCGACTATGTCGATGCCACCGTCAACGACACGCTGAAGCGCGTCGAGGGTGTAGGCTCGACGCAGCTGTTCGGTTCCGGCTATGCCATGCGCATCTGGCTCGACCCCGACCAGCTCGCCAAATATGCCTTGATGCCGAGCGACGTTGCTACCGCGATCGAAGCGCAGAACACGCAGGTTTCGGCCGGCCAGCTCGGCGGCCTGCCGGCGCGCAAGGGCCAGCAGCTCAATGCCACCGTGACGGCCAAGAGCCGGCTGCAGACTGCCGAGCAGTTCCGCAACATCATCCTGAAGAGCCAGACGGACGGCTCGCTGGTCCGATTGAATGACGTCGCCACCGTCGAACTCGGCGCCGAAAGCTATACGACGCAAGCCAACTACAATGGCAAGCCGGCGGCCGGCGTCGCCGTCAACCTGGCGACCGGCGCCAACGCCATCAACACCGCCGAGGCGGTGCGCACGACGATCGCCCGGCTGAGCTCGACCTTCCCGCAAGGGGTCGAGGTCGTCTATCCCTACGACACCTCGCCGTTCGTGCGGCTGTCGATCGAGGAGGTGGTCAAGACGCTGGCCGAGGCGATCGTGCTGGTGTTCCTGGTGATGTTCATCTTCCTGCAGAATTTGCGCGCCACCATCATCCCGACGATCGCCGTGCCGGTGGTGCTGCTCGGCACGTTCGGCGTGCTGTCGCTGTTCGGCTATTCCGTCAACACGCTGACGATGTTCGCTATGGTGCTCGCCATCGGCCTTTTGGTCGACGACGCCATCGTCGTTGTCGAGAATGTCGAACGCGTGATGCAGGAAGAAGGCCTGTCGCCGAAGGAGGCGACGCGCAAGTCGATGAAAGAAATCACGGGCGCTCTGATCGGCATCGCCACCGTGCTTTCGGCGGTGTTCGTGCCGATGGCTTTCTTCGGCGGTTCGACCGGCATCATCTACCGGCAATTCTCGGTGACTATCGTGTCGGCGATGGTGCTGTCCGTGCTGGTCGCTCTGGTTCTGACGCCCGCATTGTGCGCCACCATCCTGCGACCACCCAAGGACCATGCGACGCAGACGGGTCCGTTCGGCTGGTTCAACCGCGTCTTCGATCGCGGCACAACAGCCTATCGCAACGGCTCGCACGGCATCATCAACCGGTCCTGGCGCTTTCTCGTCGTGTTCCTGGCCATCGTTGTCGCCGTGGGTTGGATGTTTGCACGGCTGCCGAGTTCGTTCCTGCCGGAAGAGGACCAGGGCATCCTGATCACCAGTGTGCAGCTGCCGGTCGGCGCGACGCAGGACCGCACCGAGCGCGTGCTGGCTGAAGTGACCGACCATTACCTCAAAGAGGAGAAGGATGCCGTCGATGGGGTATTCACCGCTTCCGGCTTCGGCTTCGGCGGCGCCGGGCAGAACGTCGGCATCGCCTTTGTGCGGCTGAAGGATTTCGACCTGCGGAAATCGCCTGCCATGGCCGCACAGGCGATCGCAGGCCGCGCCATGGGTGCGTTCTCCAAGATCAGGGATGCGCAGGTCTTCGCGCTTGCCCCGCCCGCTATCCAGGGGTTCGGCAACACCAACGGCTTCGATTTCTATCTGCAGGACGTCAATGGCGCCGGCCATGACGCGCTGATCCAGACGCGCAACCAGTTGCTGGCCCTGGCCGGGCAGAGCAAGGTGCTCGCCAACACAAGGCCCAACGGCCAGGAGGACCAGCCGCAATTCTCGGTCGACATCGATCAGGAAAAAGCCAGCGCGCTGGGCGTCAGCCTTGCCGACATCAACAACACGCTGTCGACCGCATGGGGCAGCGACTACGTCAACGATTTCATCGACCGCGGCCGGGTGAAGCCTGTCTACCTGCAATCGGATCCGAATTTCCGCATGCAACCGGAAGACCTGGGGAAATGGCAGGTCCGCAATGCCAACGGCGCCATGGTGCCGTTCTCGGCCTTCGCCTCCAGCCACTGGACATTCGGCTCGCCCAGGCTCGAACGCTACAATGGTTCGGCGGCGGTCGAGATCCAGGGCGCGGCGGCCACAGGCGTCAGCTCGGGTGCCGCCATGGACGAGATCGACAAGCTTGTCGCGCAGCTGCCCGCCGGATACTCCCACGAATGGACCGGGCTGTCGCATCAGGAGAAGCTGTCCGGCAACCAGGCGCTGTCGCTCTATGCGATCTCGGCGCTGGTCGTCTTCCTGTGCCTGGCAGCACTTTATGAGAGCTGGTCGATCCCGTTCGCGGTCATGCTCTCGGTGCCGATCGGCATCTTCGGCGCGCTGCTGGCGGCGAGCCTGTTCGGCCAGTCCAACGACGTCTATTTCAAGGTCGGCCTGCTGACCACGATCGGTCTCGCCGCCAAGAACGCCATCCTCATCGTCGAGTTCGCCATCGAGCGGCAGACAGCCGGGATGGGGCTCATCGAGGCGACGCTGGAGGCGGCGCGACAGCGGCTGCGGCCGATCCTGATGACGTCGCTGGCCTTCATCCTCGGCGTGCTGCCGCTGGCGATCGCCAGCGGCGCGGGCTCCGGCGCGCAGAACTCAGTCGGCATCGGCGTCATGGGTGGCATGATCGCGGCGACCGTGATCGGCGTGTTCCTGGTGCCGCTGCTGTTCGTCACGGTGCGCCGCATCTTCAAGGGCAAGGTGGCAAAACAAGATACGGGCGAGACGCCGGTGACGGCCAACCAGCAATAAGGAAACTTCACATGACAGGTTTGGAACGTGGCTCGGTGGCCGCGGGGCGGCTCCTTGCGCCTATGCTCACCGCTGTCCTGCTCGCGGGATGCGTCGTCGGTCCGGATTATCAAACGCCCATCCTGGCGATGCCGGCATATTGGAGCGGCCAGAAGCCGACAAAGCCGGCCCAGCCGGCGCAATTGTCGAGATGGTGGCAGCGGCTGCGCGATCCCGCGCTGAACACGCTTGTCGACGAAGCGGTTGCCGGCAACCTCGATGTCGCCACCGCCAGGGCCAAGATCCGCGAGGCCCGCGCCAGTTATCGCCAGAGCACCGGCACATTGCTGCCATCGATCGACGGCTCCGGCTCCGCGACCCGCAACAAGTCCGCTGAAACCACATCGGGCTCGAATGCCACCTACAACGAATACCAGGCCGGCTTCGACGCCAGCTGGGAGCTCGACCTGTTCGGCGCCAACCGCAGGGGCGTCGAGGCCGCGCGCTACGGGCTGGACGCCTCGCAGGAGGAGTTGCGCTCAACGCTTCTGACCCTGGTCGGCGACGTCGCATCCACTTATGCCCAGGCGCGCGGCTATCAGGCGCGCATCGCGCTCGCCAGGCGCTCGGCGGTATCGCAGCGGCAGACGGCCGAACTCACCCGCACCATGGCGCTGGCGGGCACGGCAACCGCCGCCGACGTCGCCAAGGCGATGGGGCAAGCGAGCAGCACCGAAGCCGCGGTCCCGACACTGGAAGCAAGCTATGCCGAGGCCGTGCATCGTCTCTCGGTGCTGACCGGCCGCCCGCCGGCTGCACTCAGCGAGCGGCTGAAGGGCGGCGCGCCGATCCCGACGCCGCGCCTGCCGATCCCGACCGGCATTCCCGCCGATATCCTGCTGTCGCGTCCCGACGTGCGCATGGCGGAACGGCAATACGCGCAATACACCGCCAAGATCGGCCAGGCCGAGGCGGCCCGCTATCCCTCGGTCAGCCTGACCGGAGACATCAGCACGGCGGCGCTGAAGCTCGGCGACCTCGGCAAGAATTCGTCGATCGGCTGGTCGTTCGGGCCGACGCTCAGCGTGCCAGTGTTCAATGCCGGCCAGCTCAAGGCGGCTGTCGAGATCGCCAAGGCGCAACGCGATCAATATTTCATCGCCTACCGGTCTTCGGTCCTGACGGCGCTGGAGGATGTGGAGAACGCGCTCGTGCTGTTGTCACAGGAGCGCATCAGGATCGGCAAACTGGCCTCTTCGGCGAAATCCTATGGCGATGCGGCACAGCTCGAAGGCATGCTCTACAAGGCCGGCGAGACCAGCCTTCTCGACGTGCTCGACGCCCAGCGTTCGCTCTACTCGGCCGAGGATTCGCTGCTGCAGAGCCGCGTCCTGCTGGCGACCAACTACATTGCCCTCAACAAGGCGCTTGGCGGCGGTTGGGACGGTGCGGTCGACAGCGCGAAGCCGGAAATCGTCGACGCCAAGACCGGTCCACGGCTGGCGGCGGCGCAGTAACCGGCTCCCGGTTTCCTGGCCGTGTCCTAGCAGTCAGTCGGCTGCTGTCTCATGACAGGCGGGCCGGTTCGGCCTATCCCGATGCCGCCGACGCGGCTTGCGCCGAGCGGCAGGGAAGGGTGAAATTGAAATGACATCGACGCCGGTAGCCCGTCGCGAAGCCGCGCCCTTGCCCGTAGCGGCGCTGATGGGGGCCATGGTGTCGATCCAGATCGGCGCTACCTTCGCCAAGGGACTGTTCCCGCTGATCGGCGCGCAAGGCACGACGACGCTGCGGCTCGTCGTCGGCGCGCTGATGCTGATCGCGGTGCTGCGGCCCTGGCAGATGCGGCCGTCGCGCGCCACCTTGCCGTGGCTGGTCGCCTATGGGGTGACGCTGTGCGCACTCAACCTCCTGTTCTACGCCGCACTTGCCACCATTCCACTCGGCATCGCGGTGGCACTGGAGTTTTCCGGGCCGCTTCTGGTGGCGACGCTGGCCTCGCGGCGCGCCACCGACTTTGCCTGGATCGCGCTGGCGGTGGCCGGCATCGTGCTGTTATCGCCCTTCGTTCATTCACTCGCGCCGCTCGACCCGACCGGAGTGATGCTGGCGCTGGCGGCCGGCGGCTTCTGGGCGCTCTATATCGTGCTGGCCCAGAAAGCCGGCGCGGAACTGGGCTCGCGCACCACCGCCTATGGCATGGCCATCGCCGCCGTGCTGGTGCTGCCCTTCGGCGTGGCGCAAGCGGGAACCGCGCTGCTGGCGCCGGCGATCCTGGTCGGTGCCTTGCTCGTTGGCCTGTTTTCGAGCGCGCTGCCGTTCTGGCTGGAGATGGTGGCGCTGACCCGGATGCCGGCCCGCATCTACGGCACGCTGACCTGCCTGGAGCCGGGACTGGGCGCGCTGGCCGGCTTCCTGTTCCTGCACGAGAGCCTGACCACCACGCAATGCGCCGGGATCGCAGCCGTCATTGCCGCGGCTTTCGGTGCCGCGGTCACGTCGAAGCCACCAGTGCCGTCGCCGGAGTAGGGGCGGGCGGGTTCATGGACCGCGCGGCTATGTCATTTCCGCCTGTCGTCAGAACTTGATACCGAGATCGACCTTGGCGCCCTGGTCGACACCGCCGCCGCCGAACTGGCCGGAGTAGGACAGTCCGAGCGTCGCATTGGCCGACATGTTGAGGTCGAGACCGGCCTCGATGACCGCTGCATCCCTGGCGATCGGCACGCCGGCAATGGTGAAGGCGTCGCCGCCGGCGAAGGCGAGCGTCGACAGCGGCGTTGTGTCACCAAAGGCGTGGCGCCAGCCGAGCATGCCGCGCGCGGTGGCGTTCATGCCGCCAAGCGCAAAATCGGTCGAGCCGCGCAGGCCTAGCGTGGTGAAGGTGGCATCGGTGGTTGAACCGGCACTGGTCAGCGCGGCATCGCCACCTGTCTCGGTGAAGCCGTCGGTGTGTACGCTGACATAGGCGAGATTGGCGAAGGGTTCGAGCTTGAAGCGCCCGGCATCGGCCTTGTAGGCGAGTTCGCCGAACATCTGCGCGGTGCCGGCATCGTAGTCGGCCGACAGCGCGTCGGCAAAACCGTCGAAGGCGACCGAGCGTTTCGTCGAAAAACTGCTCCAGCTGTAGGTGGCGCCGGTGCGGAAGGCGATGGCGCCCCAATTGGTGCCACCATAGAGACCGAGATGATAGTTGTCGCTCTTGCCCGATGAATTGCGAGCATCGGTATCGAAAGACGAATGGCTGTAGCCGCCGAGCAGACCGATACGCCAGCCGCCCGCCAGCGTGTCGGCGCCGGCCAGCAGGCCGCCGGTCGAGCGGTCGAAGGCGGCGGCGTTGCCGTCGCTATCGGTATTGCCCCATGAGCCGAAGGCCTGGCCCCAGACGGCGAAACGGTCGGTGTCGGCGGCGACCATTTCCGGGCCGCCCTCGCCATAGGCCATGACGGGCAGGGCAGCAGTGCTGCCGGCATCGCCGAAGGCGGCGCTAATGCGGTTGGTGGCGGCGTCGCGGACGAAGCGGCTGTCTTCCAGCAACGTGCCCTTGGCCGAGGCATGGATCTCGCCGGAGAGCTGGTCGAAGGCGTCTTGAGCGGCGGCTTCGCTCGGCAAAGCAAAGATAGCATCAAACAGCGGATTGGCATTGCCAAGGCTTTCGGCGCCGGTGCCGGTGGCGATCTGGTTGGGCGTCAGGCCGACCTGTGCGAAGGACTTTGCCTGCACCGCGTCGAGATAGACATGCGTCGGATCGTAACTGGCAGAGAGTCCGGTGAACGGGCCTAGCCCGCTGATCGTATAGGTGCCGGTAACGCCCATGTCGGCCTGCAGCACCGTGTAATGTGTGCCCGCCACGTAAGGTGCGGCGTCCGTCTTGATCACGTCAAGGACCGCGCCGGCGGCGATCGTCGCCGTGCCCGTCGCGTGGATGAGATCGGACTGGCCGGTCGAGTTCAGTTCGACCTGGTAGATTGAGCCCGCCGCCTGGTCGAGATTGCCCGCGACATTGAGCGTGCCGATCGAATTGCCCGGCGCGATGATGCCGCCCGACTGCGCCACGATGCCGCCCACCGTGCCGTTGCCGCCCAGCGTGCCACCCGTGATCGTCACCAGCGAGTTGGCCAGCGAACCGTTCACCGCCAGCCGTCCGCCACTCACATTGGTGGTGCCGGTGAAGCCGCCCGAATCGGCGGTCAGGTTGGTGTTGCCGGCGATCTGGTTGATCGTCCCCAGGCCGCTGATGGTGGCGCCGAAGGCGTAGTTTGCCTCGGTATGATTGAAATTGAGCGCGCCGGTGCCGGCGCCGAACTGCAACGCGGCCGGATCGAAGATGCCGGCGCCCGTCGCCGCGGAGCCTGCCGCGCCGCCGATGTTGAGATTGCCGGTCGAGCCGGCCTGACTGGCGATCATGGTAAGGCCGTCCACCACAACTTTGCCGCCGTTCGAGAGCGTCACCGAAGCCGTACCGCCAAAACCGATCAGCAGGTCGCCATGCATCTCCCACAGCGAATCCGTGCCGTTGATCGTTGCCTGGGCCGTGGCATCGGCACCCATCGCCATGTAGGCGAAGCCGCCGGAGGCTACGCCGCTATTGGTGACGGCAAGAGTGCCGCTTCCTTGATCGCCAAGGTACAGGCCGTTCTTGTTGGTCCATTTCGAACCCACCCCGTCGACGGCAACTGCACCAGCGGCTGTCGTCGCCCCGCCGACAACGACGGCATCGGCATCTGCTGAACCGCCGTTGGTGATGGAAAGTGTCGCGTGACCGCCAGCGCCCACGGCAAGAACGTCATCGGTGCTCCAGGAGGATCCCGGCCCGTCCACCGTCGCGGTCGCCGTTGCGGTATCGACTTCGCCGAGGCTCGCGGCTTGGTTGGTGAGCTTGCCGCCGTTCACGATGTGCAGTGCACCGGTGCCCTGGTAGCCGACGAACAGGTCGTCACTGCTGACCGCGCCGCCGTTCGAGATCGTCAGCGTGCCCGTGCTGAGACCGCCGACGTAGAGATTCCCGCTGTTTGTCCACTTCGATCCCGCACCGTCGACCGCCACCATGCCGGTCGAGCCCGCAGAGTTGCCGACATAGCCCCAGGCATTGCTGACCGCGCCGCCGTTGGTGATCGACAGAGTGCCGGTGCCGAAGTCGCCGATAGCCAGGTTGGAACTGTTGGTCCAGGTCGAGCCGGCACCGTCGACGAAGACCATGCCGGTCGAGCCCGCCTTCGCACCAACAGTTGCCCAACTGTTGCTGACAGCGCCGCCTTGGGTGATCTGCAGAGCGCCCTTGCCGAAATCGCCGACGATCAGCGATCCGCTGTTTGTCCAAGTCGAGTCGGCGACGATCACGATGCCGGTCGAGCCCGCGGACTTGCCGACATAGGCCCTGTCATTGCTGACAGCGCCACCGTCGCTGATCGCCAGAGTGCCGGTGCCGAAATCGCCGACAGCCAGGTTGGAACTGTTGGTCCAGGTCGAGCCGGCATTTTCGATGAACACGGTGCCGGTCGAGCCGGCATTCGCGCCAATAGCCCCCCCGCTGGAGCTGACGCCGCCGCCGTGGCTGATCGCCAGAGTGCCGGTGCCGAAATCGCCGACACTCAGCGATCCGCTGTTTGTCCAGGTCGAGTTGTCGACGAACACCTTGCCGATCGAACCCGCCAAGGCGCCAACATAACCCGAAGCATTGCTGACCTTTCCGCTGCTCGAGATCATCAACGTGCCTGTCCCGTCGAGGCCGACGGACAAATTCCCGCTGTTGGTCCAGGTCGAACCTGCGCCGCCGACAAACACCATGCCGGTCGAGCCCGCCGATTTGCCAACATAGGCCGCGTCGTTGCTGACTGCGCCGCCGTTGATGATCGCCAGCTCGCCGTCGCCATCATGGCCGACATAGAGCGCTCCATTGTTTGTCCAGGTCGCATCATCGATCGTCACCGAGCCGGTCGAACCTGAATATAGGCCAAGATAGGCGCTGTCGCTGATGACCTTGCCGCCGTTGGAAACCGTTACCGCGCCAACGCCGGAACTGCCGACCGTGAGCCTATCAGTGTTAAGCCACGTCGAGCCGGCGCCATCGATATTTACGACGCCTTGAGCGTTGCTGCCGCCGGCAACAATACCCACAACATCCGTCACGACACCGCCATTGAGGATATCGAGCGTAGCCAGCCCGAAACTACCAACCACCAGACTGCTGCTGCTGGTCCACGAGGAACCCGCATTCACGGTGACGTCAGAAGTCGAGTTATCCCCCCAGGATAAGAATGCTCGGCCGCTCGTCAACGTACCGTTCGAAATGACAAGGCTGCCGCCCGAAAGGTAAATATCGTCCGCAAAAGCGCTGCCAGCGTTGATAGCAGTCGGATTCGGTGTCGTTTTGCTGATATATACAATATCGGCCGCCGTCGGCACCGACCCAGCGCTCCAGTTTCCGGCGGTAAACCAATCCGTGGAGGTGGTGCCGTTCCAGATATCGGCGGCGGTGGCGGTGATCGGCTGGCCAAGACCGACCAGCGCCGTCGACGTCAGCGCCAGATACTTCAACGCCTTCGCCTTGCGGCATCCAAATATATTCTGCAGCATTCAATCCCCTGACATGGCAGTCATTTCACCCTGGGGCCGACATGTCACCGGAGCCCGGTTGTTGTCTTGGGCAGGACCGCACCGGAATTGGACTGGAGCGCGGTGCCCTAATTTTTTCGTCTACTGTGGCAGTTTGGCGCCATCGATCGCCGCTGGATCACGGCTTTCGAAAAGGGGGAATCGGAAATCGTTTGTCCGAGTTCCGGCCATCTCTCGATCTACCTCGCGCTCGTTGGCGTGTAGCCGAAGCGGCGGCGAAAGCAGCGGTTGAAATACGACACATCGCTGAAGCCACTCATCATGGCGATTTCGCTGACGCGCATCTCGCCATTCTGTCTCTGCGAAAGCATTTTGTGGGCCGTCTGCAGGCGCAGTTCGAGAACGCGCTCGGAGAAGCTGATACCCGACTCCTGCAAAAGATCGTGGACATAGCGCGCCGACAGGCCGAGTTCTTGCGCTACGCCTTGCGCCGAGATGCCGGGGCTGGCGAAATTGTCCGCGATCTTCGCCAGGACCGCTTGCAGCCTGGCCGCGCGCAATCCGCGCAAGCCGGCCAGTTCGGCAACCTCACCCTTGGCGCCTGTCACCAGGCCGATCAGATCGACGATCGTTTCCGTCGCGTGCGCTATCAGATCGGGCGAGACGAGAGGGCGGCCGGTTTCAAGAAGTTGGCAATACCGCTTGAGAAGATCGAGAGCTTCGTTCTCGGCGCTGATCTTCATCGCCAGCCTGTCATCGATCTGCGGGAAGGCCTGTGTCAGGACAGCGCGCGGGACCACCACGTTTGTCCACACATTGCTGTCGGCGCCGGCCATTTTCAGCGCCTCCGATGCCGTGACCAGCACCGCTTCTCCCTGCCCGACACCATAGTCGCGGCCGGCCTGGGCGCCGGTCAACAGCGAGTCGGATTTGTTGATCAGCAGGAGATAACCGTCGTTGCCGTCATCGGCGATATTGCTGGCCTTCCTCGTTGCATGCTTGATCGTTCCGGACATCTGGCCAAGAACCAGTGATCCGACAGCCGTGGCTTCGATCGCGGCTTCGAAAGGGAGCTTTTCCGATATGCCGTATTCGACCGACCAAATCTGCGCGACATGGATGTCTTGCCAGAGGGAAAATCGATCGCGATCATTGAGATGCGATGGCAGTTGAGCCGATGAAAACACCGTCTTTCGTGACAATGGAACACCCCGATAACCCGCAACTTCGAAGAATATCGAACGAAATGTTTTCTAATCCAGGACGGTTAAGCATTTGGCGTTCAACCGATCGTATTAGACCCATAACTGAGTATAACCACGCGTGGCATCACCCGAAAGTATGACGCGGCAAGATCCTTCGGGGTGAGACCGGCCTCTTGCAACGAGACAACGAACCGCTGCCCGTCATCCAAGGAGGTGGGCACGCCAGGAATAGGAGGCATGGTGGAGAGGCTAAGCGGCGAAGTTCTTTCTTCGATCATCGGCGATATCTATGATTGCGTTTTGAATCCGGACGGCTGGGCCGGGGTAATGACCCGGATCACGGAGGCCGTCGACGCGGCCTATACCACCGTCGCGCTTGCCAGCACTGCCGGAAATCATGGCCGCTTCGCGGCCCAATCGCCCTGGGATCCCGTGCAGATGCGCGTGCTTCAGGAGGATTATGACTTCGACGCAATTCCCGGGCTGAAGGCCGCGGTTGTCGGCGACATCGATACGCCCGTTGCGACGCTGTCGCATATGAGCGAAGCCGACCTCCAGCAGACGCCATTTTTCCAGAATTGGGCCAAGCCGCAGGGATTGCGCGAAGCCTGCATCACCAAATTCGTCCATACGCCGGACCGTATCGGGCTCATGGGCTGCACGACGCGGGCCGACAGAGGAATCATATCAGCTGAAGAACAGCGCTTCCTGGCATTGCTCTCGCCGCACCTGCGCCGTGCGTCCTTGATTGGAGATCTGCTCGATCAGGCCCGCGTGACCGCCAACCTTTATCGCCAGGTGCTCGATCATCTCGCCGTGCCTGTCGTTCTTACCGGCGCCAACGGGGCAATCCTGCATGCCAATGGGGCGGCCGAACGGATGTTTTCGCTGCAAGGTCCCATTTTTTCCAGGAACGGCCTGCTCCAGGTGCAGAATTCGGCGGTGGCCCGCGCCCTGCTGGATGCAATCGCCAGTGCCGCGAGCGCGGATGCCTCGCTTGGCTCCCGCGGTATAGGCCTGCCTATTTCGGCCCCGGGTCAGCCGCCCGCCGTCGCCTATATATTGCCGCTGACCGAAGGAACCGCTCGCGCGGCTTTTCGGCCCGCATGTGCCGCCGTCTTCGTTTCGACCACGACGTCTTCTTCTCCACTCCCGGAAGCCGTTCTCGCCACTCTTTTCGATCTTACGCCCGCGGAGGCGCGGGTCCTGCTGCGCATCGGCAGCGGATTGTCCGCGTCGAAGAGCGCGCTGGCGCTCGGTATCGGCGAAAACACCTTGAAGACCCACCTCAACCGTATCTTCGCCAAAACCGGCACGAGACGCCAAGCCGATCTCGTCAAACTCGTTTCGGATATAGGCACGCCGCTGGCAGCTCAGTGAAGAGCGCTGATATCGGCGAGTCTCCGGACTTTGCCCTTCACATGTATTCTGAAGGTGCGGCAAGGATATTGTGCCTGCACGGGACAGTGCGCTTCTCTGCCTGCCGGCCAATCACTTTGGCAGCCCTCAGCCCCGCCACGGCGGCTCCGGCGCGAAGCGCTTGCCGATCCAGTCGGCGAAGGCGCGGGTCTTGGCGGCTTGTCCCTTGGTTGAGGGCGTGACGACATAAATCGCGCCTTCGTCGGCCAGCGTCCAGTCCTCCAGGATTGGCACCAGCCGTCCGTCGGCGAGTTCGCGGCCGACCAACCAGTCGGTGCTCATCATCAGGCCGACGCCTTGCACGGCGGCCTCGACCAGCACCTCGGCATCATCGGTGACCAACGGCCCGGATACTTCGACGCGAATGCTTCGGCCCTCGCCGTCGGTCATCTCCCAGGCGGGAAAGGTCTGGAAACCGCTGAAGCCCAGGCAGGAATGTTCAAGCAGCGCCTGCGGTGTCTCCGGTCTGCCCCTTCGGGCGAGATAGGAAGGAGCGGCGCAGAGCAGTCGCCGCCGCGTCGCCACCTTGCGCGCCACCAGACGCGAATCCTCCAGCGCGCCGAGCCGCACGGCGACGTCGAAATTCTCGGCGACCAGATCGGCGAAACGGTTGGAGAATTCGGCTTCGATGCGGACATCGGGAAATTCGGCAAGGAATTGAGGCAGCAGCGGCCCGATCCACATGCGCCCGAACGTGCCGGGCAGCGCCAGCCTGAGCAGACCGCGCGGGCCGCCGCCGGCATGCGCCGACGCGGCAGCCTCGGCCTCGTCCACGGAGGCGAGGATGGCGCGCACCCGCACCAAGAATTCGGCGCCCGCTTCGGTCAGCGACACGCTGCGCGTCGTGCGATGGAGCAGCCTGACGCCCAGCCGCTCCTCCAGCGATTGCAGGCGCCGCGACAAGATGGTCGCGTCGCGCCCGACACGCGCCGCCGCCCTGGTGAAGGAACGCGCCTCGGCAATGGCCGCGAAGGCCGCCATTTCGGCAAGGGTCATCGGCTCGTGAGATTGCTGCATAAATCACAGTACTGAAATGTAAAAAGCAAGGATTATCCAGACATATCGCACCAGATAGCTTCACTCAACCCATCAATCGTCCCACCGGAGTGAAACCATGAAAGCCATCGAACTGAGCCAACCCAGGCTGGACGCCTTCCGCGCCGCCACCATTGCCACCCCCGAACCGCAGCGCGGCGAGGTGCTGATCCGCCAGCGTGCGGCGAGCCTCAACTTTGTCGATGTCGCGGTGGCGAGCGGCAATTATCCCGGACCGAGCTTTCCGCTCGTCCCTGTCGCCGACGGCGCCGGCGAGATCGCCGCGCTGGGCGAGGGGGTTACGGGATTCGCCGTCGGCGATCGCGTCGTCGTCCATGCCAAGCCGCGCTGGATCGGTGGCCGGCCGCGGCCTTACGAGATGACGCAGATGCGCGGCGTTTCGCTGCCGGGGTCGCTGGCCGAATATGTCGCGCTGCCGGCCAATTCGGTCGTGCCGATGCCGGCACATCTCTCCTTCGAGGCGGCGTCGACGCTGCCGATCGCCGGCACCACCGCCTGGAACGCCATCCGTGCCGCCGATGTCGGGCCGGGCTCGGTCGTCGTGCTGCTCGGCACCGGCGGCGTCTCGATTTTCACCTTGCAGCTTGCGAAAGCCGCCGGCGCCACCGTCGTCATCACCTCGTCGTCGGACGAGAAGCTGGAGCGGGCGAAGGCATTGGGCGCCGATCATCTCATCAACTATCGCGCCACGCCCGACTGGGACGGCAAGGTGCTGGAACTGACCGGCGGCCTCGGCGCCGACCTTGTCGTCGAAACCGGCGGCACCGCCACCTTCGCCCGCGCCGTCAACGCCACCGCGCCTGGCGGCACGCTGTTCACCATCGGCTTCGTCACCGGCGCCGAGGCCACCATCAACCTGCTGCCGATCATCATCAAGGCATTGAAGGTGGTCGGCAACAACACCGGATCGGTGTCCGACCTTCGCGACGCCGCCCGCGCCATCGGTGCAGCCAGGATCGAGCCGGTCGTCGACAAGGTGTTTTCGCAGAACGAAGCGGTCGAAGCCTACACACACATGGCCGCCGGCGGCCTGCACTTCGGCAAGCTGGTGTTCGGGTTGGAGTAGTAGGGAAGCGGATAATCTCCCCCCTCGAGGGGGAGATGTCGCCGAAGGCGACAGAGGGGGTCGTCTCGCGTGAAGCGCCAACCTGATCTGCTGCATTGGGCCGAGCCCAGTCGAACCGACCCTCTCTGGCCTGCCGGCCATCTCCCCCTCAAGGGCAGGGGAATCGCAGATAAGTTGATTTGCTCTTGCCAAGTAGGAAAAGAGGGATTCTTGAGAGGCTTTCTCGTTACAGAGGAGGCCGCAGTGCCGTTGGTTATGTCTATCTTGCGAGAGGTTCGCGATCCGCGTGATATTAATGCGCGGCATAATCTTGCGGAGCTTCTGTTCCTGGCGCTTGCAGCGACGCTGTGCGGTGCCAAAAGCTGTGTGGACATTGCTGAATTCGTGGAGGGACGGGAAGACGACCTGAAAGAGATCGTCGAGCTGAAGCATGGATGTCCAAGCCACGACACCTTCAGCCGGGTGTTTCGGCTTCTTGATCCGCAGGAATTGTCGAACGCGCTGAGTGCCTTCATGTCGGCGTTGCGGCGCCAACTTGGACTTGGCTCGCCGCGTGGCGTGGTGGCTATCGACGGCAAGGCGCTCAGGCGCGGCTATGAGAAGGGGCATGCCTTCATGCCGCCGCTGATGGTCAGCGCCTGGGATGCCGAGACCAGGCTGACGATTGCGGCAACGCGGGCGCCGGCCTCCGACGAGGTCGGAGCGACGCTGGCGTTGCTGAAGAGCTTGGATCTTAAGGGCTGCACGGTCACCGCCGACGCCCTGCATTGCCGCCCCGACACGGCTCAAGCGCTGATTGCGCAGAAGGCACATTACGCCTTCGGGCTGAAGGCCAATCGTGGCCGTCTGTTTGCCGCGGCTGAGAAAAGCTTTGCCGCGGCAGGCGAGATCGCCTGCTTCGAAACGCGCGACACTGCTCACGGTCGCACCGAAGTGCGCCGAGCCAGCATCTTGCCGCTTGCCAAACTCAAGGACCTGCCTGTGTTCCCAGGCCTCAAGGCCATCGGTCGCATCGAAGCCCTGCGCACGGCCGACAATAAAACGGCCGCGTCGGTCCGCTACATCGCGCTCTCCAAGCTGCTCACGCCCAGGAAATTGGCCGAGACCGTGCGTGCCCACTGGACGATCGAAAACCAGTTGCACTGGAGCCTCGATGTTGTCTTCCATGAAGATGACGCCCGCACCCGAAAGGACAACGCGCCACAAAATCTGGCTGTCATCCGAAGGCTCGCGCAAAACATCTTGGCTGCCCATCCGCTCGACAAACCAATTGCCAGCAAGATGCGAAGGGCAAACTGGAGCAAAGATTTCTTCTATGACCTCTTTACTCATATGCGATAGCCCTGCCCTCAAGGGGGGAGATCACGCTCTCACCCTCAGATCAGCTTCTCCAGCGTGATCGGCAAATCCCGAACCCGTTTGCCCGTCGCATGAAACACCGCGTTGGCGATCGCGGGGGCGACGCCAACAATCGCCAGTTCACCCACACCCTTGCCGCCGAGCACCGAGGAGTGCAGGTCGGGGATGCCGACCGAGATCACCTCGATGTCGGGAATGTCGGCATTGGTCGGCACCAGGTAATCGGCGAGGTTGTTGTTGACGATGCGGCCATGGCGGCGGTCGACGATGCCTTCTTCGAGCAGCGCCTGACCGATGCCCATGATGATGCCGCCCTTCCACTGGCTTTCGGCGAGCTTCGGGTTGTAGAGCCGACCCGAATCCAGCGCCGACACCACGCGCGACACCCGCACCGTGCCGAAATCCTCGTCGACGCGCACCTCGATGAAATGCGCGCACCAGGAGTGGCGGGAATAGTCGCCCTCGGTGTGCGGCAGCGCCATGGCGATGGTGGTGTAGTTCTTGTAGCGATCCTCCGGCGTCGAGTTGGCCGGCATGGTGTCGCCGGTGGCTTCGATATGGTCGCGGCCGACGCTTTTGAGCAGCTCGGCGATCGAGACATCGGGGCCGTCGCCGCGCGGCGAGGCGATGCGGCCGTTGGCGACGACCAAAGTGTTCGCCTGCAGCGCATGGAAGGGCGAGCGCGTATCGCTGATCGCCAGCCCGACCAGTTGGTCTAGCGCCGAGGTCGCCGCCTTGTAGACAGCGCCAGTCATCACACCGGCCAGCCGCGAACCGCCGGCAACACCGGCGCGGGGGAAGCGCGAGTCGCCCAGTTTCACCACGACATTGTCGGCCGGCACGCCGACCGTTTCGGCGGCGGTCTGCACCAAGATGGTGTACGTGCCCTGGCCCATGTCGATCGAGGAGCTTTCGACCTCGACCGAGCCGTCGGCCAGGATGCGCACGATCGCCTCGCCATAGGCGCGCCGCACCGGATAGGTGCCCGCCGCAACGCCCCAGCCGATCAGCTGGTTGCCGTCGCGCATCGAGCGCGGCTCGGGCGTGCGCCTGGACCAGCCAAAGCGCTCCGCGCCGGTGGCAAAAGCCTCGCGCAACTGCCTGGTCGACCAGGCTTTTTTCGCTTCCGGATCCTGCTCGGCATAGTTTCTCAGCCGGATTTCCAGCGGATCGATGCCGACCTCGTAGGCGAGTTCGTCGATGGCGCTCTCGATGCCGAAGGCCGAGGGGTTTTCGCCCGGCGCGCGCATGGGGCCAGGCACTACAGAATTGACCCGCACGACATTCTGCTTCGACGAGAAATTCGGCGTCGCGTACATGATCGAGGTGACCGACCCGAGCGGCTCGACCCACATGCCGTCGATGGATGTTTCATTGACGCCGCGATGCACGATCGACTGGATTTTTCCTTGCCGGTCGGCGCCGATCGTCACCGTCTGGCGCGTCGCGGCGCGGCCGCCATAACCGGTGAAGGTCTGCGGCCGCGTCATCACCAGCCGCACCGGCCGGCCGAGCATTTTTGCGGCACATGCCGCCACCGCGCCATGGCTGAGCGCCAGCGCCTTGGAGCCGAAGCCGCCGCCAATATAGGGCGAGACCAGCCGCACATTCTCGAACGGCACGCCGAACCATTCGGCATAGGTGCGGGCCATGCCGTCCAGCCACTGACTCGGCTCCCAAACGGTGAGCTGATCGCCCTCCCAGCGGGCGATCAGGCCATGCGGCTCCATCGGCGCCTGGTATTCGCGCGGCGTGTTGTAGGCGGCGCAGATGCGCACTGGGGCCGAGGCGAAAGCGGCTTGCGCGTCGCCCCATTCCTTGGTCATGGCGTCGATCGGGATGCCGTCGCCGGCCTTGGCGTCGCTAAGGTCGACGATGGCGGGCGTCTCGTCATAGCTGACCTTGATGAGGGTTGCCGCGGCGACCGCCTGCTCGAAGGTTTCGGCGACGACAGCGGCGACATGCTGGCCCGAAAAGGTGATGTCGCGCGCCAGCGGGCAATAGGGCTTGTCGGGCGGCGGCGTCCCGAACCAGTCCGAGGCGGTCCTCAGGCTGAGGATGGTGTCAGGCGTCAGCACTTGCAGCACGCCGGATGCCGCCTGCGCCTCCGCGGTGTCGATCGAGCGCACCTTGCCCGATGCAATCGTGCTTTCGACCAGCACGGCATAGGCGAGGCCTTCGAGCTGTTGCTCGACGGCGTATTTGGCGGCACCGGTGATCTTAGCCGGGCCGTCGACGCGCGACAGCCGGCCGCCGACGGCTTGCGCCAGCGCGCCGTCGGATGCATCACCATGTCTGATGTTGTGAACGGTCATGCCGTCTCTCCCATTGTGAGGATGGCGCGCGCGACAACGCGCGGCGCCAGTTCAATCTTGTAATGGTTGGCGCCATGGTCGACGGCGCCTTCGATCGCGAGCAGGCTGGCAGCGCGGACAGCATCTCGTTCCAGCACCTTGCCCTTCAGCGCGTCCTCCACGGCTCGCGCCCGCCAGGGTTTGGTCGCGACGCCGCCAAGCGCGACGCGCAGGTCACGGACGGTGTGCCCATCGGCCTCGAACTCGATGCCGACGGCGGCACTCGCCGCGGCAAACTCATAGGACTGCCGATCGCGGATCTTCAGATAGGTCGAACGCCGGGCAGCGGCCGAGCCGGGGATCTCGATGGCGGTGATTATCTCGCCTGGTTCGATCGCGTGTTCCCTGTCCGGCGTTGTGCCGGGCAGCAGGAAAAAATCGTCCGCCGGGACTTGGCGATCGCCGAGATGCACGATCGCATCGAAGGCGACCAGCGCCACTGCAAGGTCACCCGGATACATGGCGATGCAGGCTTCGCTGGTGCCGAGTACCGCATGGCCCCGTGTGACACCGCCGATGGCCGAACAGCCGCTGCCGGGTTCCCGCTTGTTGCAGGCGGGGAAATTCGCCGGGTCGCGGAAGTAAGGGCAACGCGTGCGCTGCATCAGATTGCCGCCGATGGTCGCCATGTTGCGGATCTGTGCGGAAGCCGCCTGCCAGAGGGCTTCCGAGACGGCGGGGAATCGGCTCTTGATGCCGTTGTGGTCGGCGACGTGGCTCATCTTGGCGAGCGCGCCGATGGTGGCGCCGCGCTCGTTCAGCTCGATGCCGTTCAGCCCCTTGAGATGGGTGATGTCGACCAGCGTCTCGGGCTTGGCGACGCCGCATTTGGCAAGGTCGATAAGCGTGGTGCCGCCCGCGAACAGCATGGCACCGGGCAGGGCGGCCGCCTGTCTTGCCGCATCGACCGAGCCGGCGCGCAGGTAGGAAAAATCCCTCATGATGCGACCTCCAATGCAGCCTGGCGAACGGCGGCGACGATATGCGGATAAGCGCCGCAGCGGCAGAGATTGCCGGCCATGTATTCGCGAATCTCGTCATCGGAGCCGGCATGGCCCTCGCGGATGCAAGCCACCGCAGACATGATCTGGCCGGGCGTGCAATAGCCGCACTGGAAGGCATCCTGTTCGAGGAAGGCAGCCTGCACGGGATGCGGTTCGCCCTCCCGTGCAAGCCCCTCTATGGTGGTGACGGTGCGGCCCTCGACTTGCGCCGCCAAGGTCAGGCAGGCCAGCACGCGCTCGCCATCGACATGCACGGTGCAGGCACCGCACTGGCCGTGGTCGCAGCCCTTCTTGGTGCCGGTCAGGCCGAGACGATCGCGCAAGGCGTCGAGCAGCGTGACGCGCGGCTCAAGTTGCAGTTCGTGATGGTGGTCATTGATATCGAGATGGACGGGGATTGTGGTTTTGGTCATGGGCGTCTGGCTCCAGTTGCTTGACGCGGATAGGAAGGAATGGGCAGGCGATGGCTAATTTCCCCCCTTGAGGGGGAGATGCCCGGCAGGGCAGAGGGGGTCGGTCCGACCGGGTGCAACCTCCTGCGGCGAATGAAGGTTAGCGCTCTATGTGAGGCGACCCCCTCTGTCGCCTTCGGCGACATCTCCCCCTCGAGGGGGGAGATAACGCTCTTCGCGGCCTTCGCCAGTCTCCAGTGACCTTGCGGCTTCGAAAGACGTGACATACCGGTTCCCCTGATTATATGATAAAGGTGCTCCACTAAAGCGGAGGTGCCTCCGTTTATTACGTGGGGGCTGACCCGGATGGGTTCAAGCCCCATATTTCGGCAGTGGAGAAAAAATTGGCCGTGGAGCCGTCCGTCATCGTTGAAAAGAAGGCCGAAGGCTCGGAGGCAAAGCCGCTGCGTGCCGATGCGCAGCGCAATCGCGACCGGCTGGTCGAGGTGGCGGCATCCGTCTTTGCGGAGCGCGGTATCGATGCCTCGCTGGAAGAGATCGCGCGCCAGGCCGGCGTTGGCATCGGCACGCTCTACCGACATTTTCCGACGCGCGAGCATCTCGTCGAAGTGGTCTACCGGCGCGAGGTGGAGGCGCTGTGTGCGGCCGCCGGCGAGCTTGCCGAAAAACACCAATCCGATGTCGCGCTGGAACAGTGGATGCAGCGCTTCGTCGATTATATCGCCACCAAGCGCGGCCTGGCGACCAGCCTGCGCATCCTGCTCAACACCAATTCGAGGCTGTTCTCCGACACGTCCGGCCGGGTTTCGCAGGCCCTGCGGCGACTGGTCGAGAGGGCGGTGGCCGACGGCACCATCCGTGGCGACGTCGACGCGTCCGATGTGCTGCACGCACTGTCCGGCATCTACTCGGCGCCGGACACGCCGGAGTGGCGCGACCGTTCGCGCCGGCTGGTCAAGCTGTTGATGGACGGATTGCGGTTTGGGGCTGTAAAGGGACGGTGAGGGCGGCGGATTGCGGCCGCGCACAACCAGACCTGTCCATGATTTGAGGGGCATCCGATGTATGTAGGCCGTTCCTACAAGGTGATAGATTTCGCGCTCTGGTCGCGCCGCAGTGTCATTTACATGGTGGTGGTGAGCGGACTGGCTGTCGCTGCCTACCGTCTGCCGGGCATTGCCGGCTTCTCGGTGCCATGGTCGGTGGTGCTCGTGCTCGGCACCACCGTGTCACTCGTTGCCGGGTTCAAGAATTCGCAGGTGTTCACCCGCAGCAGTGACGCGCTGCAGGCCTTTACGCAAATTACGGCCAGCAGCCGGTTGTGGTCCAATTTCTGCAGAGACTTCATCGATGCACCGACGGCGAAACAACTCATCTACCGCCATATCGCCTGGATGACCGCACTGCGGTTCTCTCTGCGCCGGCCGATGCCGTGGGAATCTATGGCGCGAGCCGCCAATGTCGAATACCGACGGCGCTACCGCATCCATGAGGATGCGAGTTCGGTCGCCGACGAGCTGCGTCCGCTGTTGGCCGAACAGGCCGAGGACGTGCTGAAGTCACCTCAGCCGGCGATAGCCCTGTTGGAAATGCAGTCGGTCCAGGTCAATGCGTTGTTCAAGGACGCAAAAATCCCTCCGCAGATCTATGTCGAACTTATCAAGCTGATCCGCGATTTCCATGATCAGCAGGCGCGCTGCGATCGTATCAAGAACAATCCCTATCCAAGGCAATACGCCATCGTCAGTTCCATGTTCGTCATGATCTTCTGCACCCTGCTGCCGTTCGGCGTCGTTCCGGTCTTTGCCGACATGGGCAAACTGGGCGGCATGCTCGGCCCGATCGCGATCTGGCTGACGATCCCGTTCAGCACGCTCCTGGGCTGGGCCTATATGTCGCTCGACCAGGTCGGCGAAAGCAGCGCCAATCCGTTCGAGGGCAACGCCAACGACGTTCCGATCTCGCAGATCTGCCGCGACATCGAGATCGAGTTGCGCAGCGGGCTTGGGGAGGTTGATCTTCCCAAGCCCTGGCTGCCGGTCAATGATATCGCGACCTGAAGCACTTCGTTGCGGCAATCTGTGTGATGCCCGACACCTGCATTAGGCTGTTACCGGGCAAGCAAACAGGAGCCGTCACGAAGCGTCCGCTCCTTTGACGGAAAAAAATTGAAGCACGCCCGGCAGCCCGCTCGCTTCCATCTCGCCATGCTCTTCAAATGTCAGTCCGGAGCCGACCACGAGATCGCGTACCGTGCGCGACGCGATGATCTCGCCCGACCGCGCGTGGTCGAGCAGCCGTGATGACAGTTCGATCGCAATGCCGGTGAAATCCTTGCCGCGCTCCTCGCATTCGCCGATATGGACTGCCGAGCGCACATCGAGACCGGATTGCCTCAGGCGACGGCGGATCGCCATCGCGCACTGGATCGACCGCGTTGGCCGCTGGAACGGCAAGAAATCCGTTTGCGGAGCGCTTGATCTGCCTGCCTTCGGCAACGAGCAGTTCGCTGTGGATCTCGTCGGCGTATCGTTCGATCAGATCGACGCCAGTCCCGGAATCCCCTATCTCAAGGGACAGCACCGACACAAGCACCCGTTCGCCGGGCGCGGTCGGCAAGGCGCCGGTGACGAAAGCCTGGATCTCGTCGATGAGGCGATCGGAATTCTCGCCCCAGATCACATGATCCCGACCGGCAAGCTCAACGTATCTGGCGCCTTCGATATGCGTTGCCAGGTAGCGTCCTTCTTCCGGCTTCACCCAGCGGTCGCCGGTCGTCTGCACGATCAGCGTCGGAACATGGATGGCAGGCAGAATGTCGCGAACATCGATTTCGGTGCCCCAGCGCCAGAGCGCGATCGCGTCGGCCGGCGAGGCTGAATTCCTGAGGTAGGCAGCGAACCATTCTCTCTCGAACGTGTCGTTCATCAGGCTGGGCGCCGCGTTGCTCATATCCGCCGGCTCCCCCCACTCTCTCTCGACGAGCGCCAAATCTTCTTCGATCTGCTCGCTCGTCTTCGCCCACGGGTAATCCTTCGACCATCTGCCGCTGGCATAGGCTCCGTTAAGCACGAGTGCCGCCATGCGCTCGGGATAGGTTGCCGCGAACAGCATGCCCATGGGGCCGCCCTCGGAACTGCCAAACAGGACCGTGCGTTTCGAACCGACTGCGTCCAGCACTGCCCGCACGTCCTCCATCCGCTCTTCCAGCGTCGGCAGGCCTACATTGCGGTCGGACAGCCCGGTGCCGCGCTTGTCCATGCGGATCAGGCGCGAAAAGCTGCCGAGCCGCTGCAATACATGCGAAAGCCGCGGCGAGGCCCAGGAAAGGTCGAGGTTGGAGACCCATCCCGGCACATAGATCAGGTCGATTGGACCATCGCCAGTCACCTGATAGGCAATGTTGATCCCCGCCGATTTGACGTAGTGGGTCGAGGGTCTAAGGGCCTCGCCGAACGCCGGCTGCTCGCCGGTTCGAGTTGGTGACGGCTGCGATGTTGGGGGATGCGACACTGAGGCGGCCGTGCGGGAGACGGCTTGTGGCGTCATGCGGCGCGTCCGCAACTCTTCATGCAGATGTCGGGTTTCCGGCTCCGGTTGCAGCTTGAGTTCGCGCTGCAGTGCATCGCGGCAATGGTCATATTGCTTGAGCGCGAGATTTAGCCGGCCCTGGGCCGCGTAGGCGCGCATCAGGGCGCGGTGGATGTCTTCCCTCAAAGGCTCGATAGCCAGCAGGCGCGTTGCCGCTCGCGCGCATGATGCAGCATCGTTTATGACGCCGTAGTGTGCGACGAGCTTGTCCAGCGCCGTGACGGCCATCGCCCTCAGGCGCTCGCGCTCGATCCTCAGCCAATCCTCGAACGGCTCCTTCTTCAGGCCGAAGCCGTCGAGCAGTTCACCGCGATAGGCAAGAAGCGCCTGTTCCAGCTCTTCAGGCGCGGAGCCGGCGGCGAGCGCCTCGAACCGCGCGACGTCAAAATCGAGGCCATCGAGATGGAGGGCAATGTTGTCGCCGTCCGTCAGGAAGCGTCCGCCGCCGGAAGCGTGCATGGCCTTTCTGACGGTCGACACCGCCTGCCTGAGGCTCATCCGCGCTTGGGTCTCGCCATTGACGCCCCAAAGCAGGTTGGCGAGCTTCTCGCGCGACTGCGAATGCCCGGATTGCAGCGCGAGATAGGCCACCATCGCACGCGCCTTGCGGCTGAAAGCCGGCACCGCGGACCCGACACCGGCAAGGTCGAAGCCGCCCAGGAGATGAAGATGAGGCCCAGTCATTGGATTTCGCCCCCATGGCTCGGCAACAATTCTTTCGCGTAGCAACCTCTATTTCAACAGCGATCTGGCCCGAGCCCTGTTTTTCACGATTCCATCACCCTGGCTTCACCACTTCCATCACGACCAAGGGCGACAGTTCTTCGACAGGATCAGCCAAGGAGGATGCCGTGCTGCCCCCGAAAACAGTCGAATGGCCCCTCTGGCATGACTATCCCTGGCGGAATGAACATGGGCCCTGGCGGAATGAACATGGGCCCTGGCGGAATGAACATGGGCAGGACGACCCTGTGCCACAGCGCCACAATATCGAACTTGCGCGTTATGTTGAAAAACAACGGGCCTGCCGGGAGCCCGACCTCTCCGGTTTCGGCCTGGCGGAAACTGTGGGGTGGCTGTGGTCGACGGCGCAGCGGATCGCAAGCAACCGCCACGTCCTTCCAGGGTGGACAGCGCGGCGACGGGGCGCGTGATCGTCGCTCGCCGAGGCAATTCCGTGAGCACGACAGCTCGCAGCGGCCGGCATCGTTACAAATCGCGCACACCCTGGAGCGAACGAAATGATTAGCCTTTCGCTTCGACCAGGATCACCAGCGACTCCGGCGCTACGCCATCATGGGCCATCGCATCGGCTGCTGCCTTACTCTGCATCAAAGCGGCCATCTTATCCATGTCCGGAACGTCCATCATCACGGCCACTTGTTTCGGGTTCTGCGGATCGACGAACGTGCGGATATTGGTGATCCCAAGCGAGCCGAAAAGCTCCTTGCGCTTGGGTGAACTGAGCCAGTGCTTGCTGTCTTTCGTGATGTTGTGATGGCCGATAACGGTTGGCATGGCGTCCTCCCTGGTTTTACGCAATTCTCAAGGGAAAGCGCTATGCGCTTTTTCCGGGAATTGCTTCAGGTGACGTCGGCGGTCGATATCGCCCGCCTGATGCTGCGATCCACCTGTGCCAGGCAGTGAGCGCCGTTTCTCTTTGACTGTCAATTAGCTTCTGCTGATGGATAGTGGGTGTCCTGTTGTCCCGTCGTCGGAGCTGCTGGCGCCTCAAACTTCGAGGCACACCTTGCCAAAATGCTTCCGGGATTCGTAGTGCGCGAAGGCGGCGGCGATGCTGGTCCGCCTGGCTGCCGATGGAGATCCCGCTGCCCGCCGCCTCTCAGCCTGACGAGGCTCCGACCTATGGGATGTCTAAAATTGGGGCGGCGCGCTGGACCTATCGGACCTGCCGGCCGGAAATCACCCGCAACCATGGCGCCAGATGGAAGGCGCTCATCAGGAGATACATCGCGGCCATACCGGTGAGTGGCGAGGAACCCATGCACAGCATGGCCGCATCGCCGCTGAAGATGCAGGTAAGCAGCGCCATGACGGCGAAGGTCGGGGCTGCGGCAAGGCATAGCCAATCGGCGATGCTGAGGGTGGACGCATTGATGTTTTCGGGGATCGCTTCGCTGGTGGCTGTATGGATATCGAGCATGGTCCTTATCCTTTAATTGTGATGCCAGCGCTGGGGCGTCGCATGTGGTGGGCGCGCGCGACCTTCCAGGATTTGGGTTCCTCGCCCCAGCCAAAGGCGGGGGAGAGGTGGGCGCGCCGCGGCCCGCGCGGGGGGGTGGTTGGGGGGGCGCCGCACCGCCGGGGGGGGGGGGCGGCCCCCCCCCCCCCCCCCCCCCGGGCGCGGGGGGGGGGGGGGGGGGGGGGGGGGGGGGGGGGGGGGGGGCGGGGGGGGGGGGGCGCGGGGGGGGGGGGGGGCGCGGCGGGGGGGGGGGGGGGCGGGGGGGGGGGGGGGGGGGCGGGGGGGGGGGGGGGCGGGGGGGGGGGGGGG
>NZ_JAMYSA010000049.1:0-47378 GCF_040321735.1 Mesorhizobium sp. M0293 | reverse complement strand
GCTGCAGTCCGAATCCGACCTGCGCCGCGCCATCGAACGGCGCGAATTCACGCTCGCCTACCAGCCGATCGTGCGCCTCGAGGATGGCAGCGTCGCCGGCTTCGAGGCGCTGCTGCGCTGGGACCATCCACGCCGCGGCATGATCCCGCCGGCGGATTTCATCCCGGTCGCCGAGAGCTGCGGGCTGATCGTGCAGCTTGGCCTGTTCGCCATGCAGCAGGCGGCGGAAGACCTTGCCGGCTGGCAAAAGCAGATCGGCGACGCGCCGCTGTCGGTCTCGGTCAATTTGTCGAGCCGCCAGCTGATCCGCCGCGATCTGGTGAGCGATGTCCGCTCGGTCATCGCGCGGGCCAATCTGAAGCCGCGCTGCTTCCGCCTCGAACTCACCGAATCGCTTGTCATGGACAATCCCGAGCAGACCGCCCATGTGCTGACCAAGCTGAAGCAGCTCGGCATCGGCCTGTCGCTGGACGATTTCGGCACCGGCTATTCCTCATTGGCCTATCTGACGCGTTTCCCCTTCGACACCATCAAGATCGACAAGAGTTTCGTCGACGACAACACGCCGAAGCGCGCGGTGCTGCTCAAATCGATGGTCAACATGGCGCATGAACTCGGCCTGTCTGTGGTCGCCGAGGGCATTTCGGACGAAAGCGATGCGCTGGAATTGCGTCAGATGGGCTGCGAATATGTCCAGAGCTTCATGTTCGGCGCGCCGATGCCGGGCGACCAGGTGCTGAAGACGCTGAAGGAACAGTATCCGCTGACGCAAGCGTAAGAGGCTTAGGCGTGCCCGGCGGCGAGACTGAGATGCGCCAGATCGATGCCGATCGCGGCGAGGATCCGATCGTATTTGCGCTCGATGTCGGTGTCGAACAGAAGCTCGGCATTGGCCGGGCAGGTCAGCCAGCCATTCTCGGCGATCTCGGTCTCCAGCTGGCCGGCGCCCCAGCCGGAATAGCCGAGCGCCATCAGCGCGTGACGAGGCCCGCGCCCCGACGATATGGCGCGCAATATGTCGACGGTCGCGGTCAGGCAGATGTCGTCCGAAACGGTCAGCGACGATTCCACCCGGTAGTCGCCCGAATGCAGGACGAAGCCCCGGCTGCGGTCAACGGGCCCGCCGTTGCGCACGACGAAGTCGCGGGCTTGCGCCGGCAAGCGGATCGCCTCCTGTTCGTTCATGATGCCCAGTTGCACCAGCAGGTCCGGAAACAGCATCTGCTGCGTCTGGTTGATGATCAGGCCCATGGCGCCTTCATCCGAGTGCGCGCAGACATAGATGACCGAGCGCGTGAAACGGTCGTCCTTCATGCCGGGCATGGCAATCAGGAACTGATCGTCGAGAAAGCCGCGGCTGGCGACCGTCTTCTTGTGGCGCAACAAGTCCATGAAGGGGAGCGTAACGCGTTTCCAAAGCGTCGAAAAGATGCGCCGTGCGGGATTCTACCAAAGCCTGTGGCGTCGGATCGAGCATTTCTCCCCTCGAAGTCACGCAAATATGATACCGGCAAGGCCATGAGATCATTGCGCGGCCACGAACGGACGATCAAATCACCGCCATGCAAAGCTTGAAAATCCTGCTGCTCGGCGCTGCCATCGGATCGGCAACCGCTCTTCCCGCCGCCGCCTCTTCATCCGCATGGTACAACAGCGAAGGCGGCAAGGTCCGGCTGGTGACATCAGGCAAAGCCGATGACGCCGGCCGCATCCAGGGCGTTCTCGACATAGCGCTCAAGCCCGGCTGGAAGACCTACTGGCGCGATCCGGGCGACGCGGGAGTGCCGCCGCAGCTCGACATCTCAGGCAGCACCAACATCGCCGACGCCGCTCTGTCGTTTCCTGCCCCCCAGCGCCATGATGACGGCTATGGCAAATGGGCTGGCTACAATTATCCGGTTTCCCTGCCGGTGACATTCACGCTGGCGACGCCGAACCAGCCGGCGGTGATCGATGCCGACATCTTTCTCGGCATCTGCGAAACGATCTGCATTCCGGTGCAGACGCGGCTGACCGTCGACCCTGCTTCCGATCCGGACAATGCCGAGGACGCGGCGCTGGTGAAGGCAAGTTTCACGGCACTGCCGGCGCCCGCGAGGTCCGATTTCGGCATCAATGTGCTGCCCGGCGACCACGAGACGCTGATTGTCGAGGCGAGCTTCCCCGGCGACCCGGAAGCAGCGGATTTCTTCGTTGCCGGCGAGCGGGACTATATGTTCGGCACTCCAGCGCGCAGCGAAAAGGACGGCAAGCTGATCTTCACCGTGCCGATCCTCGATCGCCCTTCGACGACGCCGACGGATGGCGGGCTTCACTATACGCTGACGAGTTCGTCGGGTGCGGTCGAAGGGGTTCTGCCTTTCCCTTGATCCAGCCTGCCCGAACGGTTGCAGGAAGCCGTTGAGTTCGCTACGCAATGACACATTCTTCCCAACTTTCCCCAAGCGAGGAATTCATGACCATTTCCGTTGGCGACAAGCTGCCTGATGTGACCTTCAAGACGATGACTGCCGATGGCGCCAAGCCGATCACCGGGGCCGAGATCTTCTCGGGCAAGAAGGTCGTGCTGTTTGGAGTTCCCGGCGCCTTTACGCCGACCTGCAGCAACAACCATTTGCCGGGCTATCTCGAAAACCATGACGCCATCCTGGCGCGCGGTGTCGACACCATCGCCGTCGTTTCGGTCAACGATGTGCACGTCATGGGCGCCTGGGCGCGCTTCACCGGCGGTGAGGGCAAGATCCTGTTCCTCGCCGACGGCAGTGGCGATTTCGCCAAGGCGGTGGGCCTCGACAATGACCTTTCCGCAGGCGGCATGGGGCTGCGCTCGAAGCGGTTTTCGATGATCGTCGACGACGGCAAGGTCACAGCACTCAATGTCGAGACCAAGCCCGGTGTCGACGAGTCCGGCGCGGCTCATATTCTGGGGCAGCTCTGAACTTCAGCGCAGCGTCGGGCGTGGGATCGCAACCACGATCGCGCCTGTAGTCCAGGGCTTGCCTTTGGGGGACTTAGCGATGTTTGACATCTTCTGGCGCGCTATCGTGATCGGCATCGGCGCCACCGTGGCGATGGACCTGTGGGCCATGTTCCTGCACAAGGCGTTCGGCCAACCACGACCGAACTGGGGGCCGGTCGGTCGCTGGGTCTGGCATCTGCGCGACAAGATCTTTCACGACGATATCGGCGGTGCAGCGCCCTACGCGCATGAAAAAGCGCTGGGCTGGGCCTTTCATTATTTTGTTGGCATCGTCTACGGCGTCATCCTGGTGGTGCTGGCCGGAGCAGGCTGGCTTGCCGCGCCGACGTTCCTGCCGGCCTTCATCCTCGGCATCGTCACCGTCGGCGCCGGCTGGTTCCTGCTGGCGCCCGGCATGGGCGCCGGCTGGGCAGCATCGAAGCGACCCAATCCGATGCTGATCCGGGCGCTCAATTTGGTGTCGCACACGGTGTTCGCGCTCGGGCTTTGGGGCACAGCACTGCTGATACGATAGACAGCTAGAACAAACGGTTCAGATCCCTCCGCCCGTCCACCACACAGACGATTTCAACCCACTCAACAGGGGGGCCATCGTCTGCGTCCGGAATCGTTTCGTAGAGCAGTACAAACGGCGCCTCCACCAGCATTCGTGCGGAAGACCTAATGTCCGGTCGCCTATCACCCATGCGCGGCTGGTCTGCCATCTGCATGGCCCGCGCTTCTATCTGATCATAATATCGATCGGCGGCCCGTATGTTTTCGCTGCCTATCATCACGTAGATGTCGATGAGGTCCGCTTTGGCCGCAGGTGACCAGACTAGCCTAGCGGCCATTCGGTGAAGCTTCCGTCAGCTTTCGCCGAGCTTCCCTTCGCAACGCATCGAAATCCGCAGGCTCCGGTCTCCCGCTTGCCTTGCCTTCATCCCACAACTGCCTCAGCCGGCGGATATCGTCATGCCGCAGTTCGCGCTTGGCCAACCAATCCCGCACCGCTTCACGCACAATCTCGCTTGCAGTGGCATACTCGCCCGCTTCCACAGCTTCTCGCATGATGGCGGCCTGTTGCGGGGTCACAGCAAGCTCATTTTTTCCACGTTTGCCACGCTGCTTCCTCATTACATTGCTCTATAGTAGGAAATATTACTCCCATCCATATCCTTGAGCAACTGCATAGCCACCAGAAAAGTCCGTCCTAGCCCTATGCGTACGCCTACAGATCAAGGCAGCCTGTCGATCGGCCGCCATCCATGGATAACATCGCGAACGCCGATATCGTAAGCAAAACAGTTGCCGCCACCGGCTGGCTGATCCGCTTCGCGGCTGATCTCGCGACCACTGAGGGATAGCAACAGCAGCGTTCCCACGCCTCCATGACCCACGAAAACAATGTCGTCGGCGTCGTTGGTGCGGAGCACGGTGTCGACCTCGCTCACGATACGATGCTGCGCATCGATGGCTCTTTCCCATCCGCGAATGCTTTTGTGTGGATTGGCAAAGAACTGGTCCGCGACCGCTTCGAACTCCGGCGGCGGCAGAAAGCCCGTTGCCGAGCGATCGTTCTCGTGCATCCGTTCCCTCACCTCGATGGCAAGACGCAGATGCGCTGCGAGGATCTCGGCGGTTTCCATCGCCTTGCGTTCAGCCGACGACACGATACGCCGGATCGACCCGACCCAGGGCTGATCGAGCATTGCAAACGCTCTCGCCCGTCCTATGTCGGATAGCCCCCATTCCGGCACCGGAACATTGGCATCGACCTGAACCTGAGGATGCGTGACGTAGTAGAGGATCGGCACGACAGAGGTCCTCGGGCGAGAGCCGCCCCGCTCTCGGGATCAATAGCTCTGGGTTGAGCGCCGCACCTTTGCGACTGCCGGCTGTTTTGTCTGCACAGCTGGCTTTGAGGCCACAGCAGGCTTGAATGGACCCTTCTTGAACGGCGCCATGCCTTCGCGCGCGAGTTCATCGGCACGCTCGTTCTCGGTATGGCCCGCATGGCCCCTGACCCAGTTCCAGGTGACTTTGTGGCGCCGGTTGGCTTCATCGAGCGCCTGCCAGAGCTCGCCGTTCTTCACAGGCTTCTTGTCGGCGGTCTTCCAGCCGTTCTTCTTCCAGCCGTGGATCCACTTGGAGATGCCATCCATGACATATTTGCTGTCGGTGTGAAGTTCGACCGCGCAAGGTTCCTTCAGCGCGTTCAGCGCCGAGATGGCGGCGAGAAGTTCCATGCGGTTGTTGGTCGTCTCGGCCTCACCGCCGGAAAGCTCCTTGGTGGTGCCATTGAAGCGCAGGATCGCGCCCCAGCCGCCGGGACCGGGATTGCCCGAACAGGCGCCGTCGGTGAAGATCTCAACCTGCTTGCTCATGATACCCCATATTAGGCCAATCCATATTCCGAAGGAGATTTGATCGCCCGATGGAACCGCATCCTGCGGATATACTCGGTCGGGTCGCGTTTCATCACCAGCCCGCCATCGGGCACGGTTAGCCAATCGTACAGCCGGGTCAGCATGAAGCGCAGCGCCGAACCGCGCGCCAGCATCGGCAGCGCCGCCTTCTCCTGGTCGCTTAGGGGACGCACGCTCTGATAGCCGGCAAGCAACGCCCTACCCTTGGTGAGGTTGAAGGAAAAATCCTTCTCGAAGCACCAGGCATTGAGGCAGGTGGCGACATCGTAGGCGTAGAGGTCGTCGCAAGCGAAATAGAAATCGATCAGACCGGAAAGCTTTTCACCGAGGAAGAAGACGTTGTCCGGGAAAAGATCGGCATGGATGATGCCTTGCGGCAGGTCTTTCGGCCAGTTGCGCTCGAAATCGGCGAAGTCGGCATCGACCTCGGCCGCAAGGCCTGGCTCGACTTCATCGGCGCGGTCGCGGGATGCGTTCCAGAGCTTGCGCCAGCCGTCGATGGCCAGCGCATTCGGACGCGTCATCGAAAAATCGGCGCCGGCCAGATGCAACTGCGCCAGCGCCTTGCCGACCTCGCCGCAATGCGTCGCTGTCGGCCGCCGCAGCGAAAGCCCTTCGAGGAAGGTGATGATGACAGCCGGCCGGCCGGCGAGCGTGCCGATGACGCTGCCGTCATCCGCGGTCACCGGCAGCGGGCAGGACACGCCCTTTTTTGCGAGATGGCCCATCAGCCCGAGGAAAAACGGCAGATCCGCCTTGTCGACCCGCTTTTCGTAGAGCGTCAGGATGTAGGAGCCGCTGGAGGTGTGCAGCAGGAAGTTCGAGTTCTCGGTGCCTTCGGCGATGCCCTTGTAAGACAGGAGTTCGCCGACCGGATAGTGCTTCAGGAACGCGCTGAGTTCGCCTTCCGCAACGTCGGTGTAGACCGCCATGTGCCTTACGCGGCTCCATTGACGAAGGCCATGTCGGCCCGCGTCAGTTCGACATCGCGCAGTACCCGCATGACCGGAAAATCCTCCGTTTCCGTGGCCGTGATGGCCAGGTCGATCGTCACGTCGAAACGTTGCCGGAACGCGTCGATGATCTCGTCGACGATGATTTCGGGCGCCGATGCGCCGGCCGACAGGCCAAGCGTCGAGATGTTGGCGATGTCATTCCACGGAATCTCGGCGGCGCGCTGCACGAGAAGCGACATCGAGGCGCCGGCACGTTCCGCCACTTCGACGAGGCGCCGCGAGTTGGAGGAATTGGGTGCGCCGACGATCAAATAGAGATCGGCGCCGGCCGCGGTCTCCTTGACCGCCTCCTGGCGATTGGTGGTGGCGTAGCAGATCGATTCCGCCGCCGGCGCCTGCAGGGCTGGAAAGCGATCCTGCAAGGCGCGGATGATGCCGGCGGTGTCCTCGACCGACAGCGTGGTCTGGGTAACGAAGCCGAGCGCCTGCGGGTCGGCAGGCGCGAGCTTGGCGGCATCGGCTTCGGTCTCGATCAGCGTCACCGCGCCGTCCGGCAGTTGGCCCATGGTGCCGATCACCTCGGGATGTCCGGCATGGCCAATCAAGAGCACATGCCTGCCAAGCCGCTGATGGCGCATTGCCTGTTTGTGAACCTTCGACACTAGCGGGCAGGTGGCATCGAGATAGAAGAGGTTGCGTGCCTGGGCATCCGCCGGCACCGACTTCGGTACGCCATGCGCCGAGAACACGACTGGCGACTGCCGGTGTTCGGCCGGGATCTCGGAGAGTTCCTCGATGAAGACGGCGCCAAGGCTTTGCAGCCCCTCGACGACGTAACGGTTGTGCACGATCTCGTGGCGGACATAGACCGGCGCGCCATATTTCTTCAGCGCCAGTACGACGATCTGGATGGCACGGTCGACACCGGCGCAAAAGCCGCGCGGCTGGCAGAGCCGGATCGTCAAAGGTGGTTTGGTCGTTGTCTGAAGCATGAATCCGGGCCGGTTGATCAAAGCCGAAATGAGGTGCCTACCCCTGCCCTGTCAAGGGCATCGGTAGAGAGGCGGGCGTCGGTCGCGTTCATTCCTCTTTCGCGGGACGGCGAAGTCGCAGGATAAGCACGGCGGCGAGCGCAGCAGCAAGCCCATACCAGGTCATCGCATATTGCAGATGGCTGTTCGGCAGGTCGATGATGGTGACGCCGCCCACCGGCAAGCCGCCTGGATTTGGCGTCTTGTCGGCGTCGATGAAGATCGGCACCAGCGCAGCGCCCGCCGGCAACCCGGCGCTCGCCGCCATCACGTCGCGGTCCTTCCAGTAGAAGATGTTCTTCGCCACATCATTGTCGGGAAGCATCATAGACGGCTTTGCCGGCAGCGGATTGCGGGCGAGCCCGGTGACCGTCACCTTGCCTGTCACCTGTCCCTTGGCGCGCTTGGCGGCGTCCTTCAGATCGTAAGGCACGAAGCCGCGATTGATCAGGACGAAGCGGCCATCGTCCAGGGCAAGCGGCGTGTAGACATTGAAACCCGCGTCGCCTTCCCAGGTCGCGTAGAAATGCCGTTCACCTTGGTGCAGGAACGTGCCTGTGGCGGTGACCGGCGTGTAGTCGACGTCCCCGGTGGCGGCGAATTCTTTCTCAACCTCGGCCAGCGGCCGTGGCGCTGAGTGGGTGCGCTGGTCGATGGTCTCAAGAAGACCTTCCTTCCAGTATAGGCGCTGGACCTGCCAGGTGCCGAGCGCCAGCAGGATCAGGAACAGTGCCGTGCCAAGGCCGAACAGCAAGGCCGTCCGTGGCCGCGAATGGCCACCGGCTTTGAAGGATGCCTCGCTCATTCGCCGCGATCCAGCCGCCCCTCGGCCGCCTTGTTGCGGTATTGCAGGGTGAGCAGGACGCCCTTGATCAGCCGGAGCGCCGTCAGGCACAACACGACAGCCAGCGGGATCCAGACCAGCAGATGCAGCCAGAGCGGCGGGCTCAGCGTGACTTCAACCCAGAGCGCCAGGCCGACAATGATGAAACCTATGATCAGGATGACGAAGACCGCCGGCCCATCGCCGGCATCGGCGTAGGAATAGTCGAGGCCGCAATTGACGCAGCGCTTGCCGACGGTGAGGAACCCGGCAAACAGCCGCCCCTCGCCGCAGCGTGGACAGCGGCCATGCAGGCCGGCCGAAATCGGGTCGATCGGAGGCCAGATCGCCTTGTCGTCGCTCATGGAAGCGTCGTCGCTCATTGCTTACCGCTCGATCTCAATCGGTGTCCCATCGGCCACCATTGCCCAGATTTCGTCCATGTCGGAGTCCGTAACCGCAATGCAGTCGTCGGTCCAGTCGACCAATTGAAGCAGCTCGGCAACGTCATGATCATGAATGCGCAAATGGCACAGGGAATCGTCGGCCGCATCGGCTACGGATCGGCGATCATTGCGCCGAAAAGAAGAAGGCGGCCACGTCGCCGCGGCCGCCCCTCCCCAAATCGAAATCCTAAAAGCTAGATCAGTGAGCTTCGACCACCGCGCCGACCGATCCCCAGACGTAGATCGATGCGAACAGGAACAGCCAGACCACGTCGACGAAGTGCCAGTACCAGGCGGCCGCCTCGAAGCCGAAATGCTGCTTGGGGGTGAAATCACCCTTCATCGCCCGGATCAGGCAGACGAGCAGGAAGATGGTGCCGATGATGACATGGAAACCGTGGAAGCCGGTCGCCATGAAGAAGGTGGCGCCGTAGATGGAATCCTTGAAGCCGAACGGAGCGTGCATGTACTCGTAGGCCTGCACCATGGTGAACAGCATGCCGAGGCCGACGGTCAGCACCAGGCCGTTGATCAATCCCTTGCGATCGCCATGGATGAGCGAATGGTGCGCCCAAGTGACCGTGGTGCCCGACAGAAGCAGGATGACGGTGTTGTAGAGCGGCAAATGGAAGGGATCGAGAACCTCCATGCCCTTCGGCGGCCAGACGCCACCGGTAAATGTATTTCGTGCGTAGTTCTGCACCTCGCCGGCGAAAAGGCTGGCGTCGAAATAGGCCCAGAACCAGGCAACGAAGAACATCACCTCCGAGGCGATGAACATGATCATGCCGTAGCGCAGATGAAGCGACACGACCCGCGTGTGATGGCCCTCATGCGCTTCCTTGATCGTGTCCGACCACCAGGCGAACATGGTGTAGAGCACGATCACCAGACCGATGAAGAACAGCCACGGATTGGCGATGTTGAAGCCGAAGATCGGAAAGGAACCGCCCTTCAGGTACTCCATCAGGCAGACACCGCCAAAGGCCATGACGAGCGCCCCTACCGAGCCCAGGAAAGGCCATGGGCTCGGATCGACGAGATGATAGTCATGCTGTGGTTTTGCGTGCGCGTCTGCCATATCAACCCCCGAGATTTTCTTCGGTATTGGAAATTGTCTTGCTGTTGCCCTGGGCCGGCTCCGAGGAGGCGACCGGCTTGGTCTTCTCGACCGGGAACATCGTATAGGACAGAGTGATCGTCTTGACGTCCTTCAGTTCGGGCACGTTGACGATATCAGGGTCCACATAGAACAGGACCGGCATGTCCAGCGTCTCGCCGGGCTTCAGCGTCGTGTCGGTGAAGCAGAAGCACTCGACCTTGTTGAAGTAGGGTCCCGCCAGTTCCGGCTGCACATTGAAGGTGGCGCGGCCGGTCACGGGGCGATCGAACTTGTTGGTGGCCTTGTAGTGCGCCTGCACCGTCTCGCCGATCTTCATGGTCACCGAGCGCTGGACCGGCTGGAAGTCCCACGGCACGCCGGCGATGTTGGCATCGAAGCGGACGGTGATCTCACGGTCGAGCACGCGGCCGGCATACTGCTTCTCGGCACGTTGCGTCGTGCCGCCATAGCCCGTCGCCTGGCAGAACATCTTGTAGAGCGGCACCGCGGCATAGGCCATGCCGATCATGCCGGTGAAGAAGGCAAGGCAGACGGCTGCGACGACGAGGTTGCCGCTCTTCCCGGCCGGTCTTTTGGGCGTGTCGACGCTCATCACATCGTGCCTGACAGATTGTGGCCGAACTTCACGATCGTCGCGATGTAGAAAATGACGACCAGTACAGCCAGCGCTACACCGATGGCGACCGAACGGTTGCGTCTGGCTTTCCTCTGCCGCTCGGTCAGCGTGACCAGTTCGAGCTTTTCTTCGATCATGGTCATGCTCCGCCCATGGCAAGCGCGCGTTCGACAACGCTGTCGGCCAGATAGGCAGCGAAGATGGCGAAGAGATAAAGCAGCGAATAGGCGAACAAGGCCTTGGCCGGTTTCATGACGCGGTCGTCGTCGGCCATGGCAAGCACTTTCCATGCGTACCAGACAAACCCCAGCCCAAGCAGCGCGGCGGCGACGCCGTAGACCGGCGTGGTATAGCCAAGCAGCCACGGCAGCACACCGACGGGGGCCAGCACCAGCGCGTAAGCGAATATCTGGCGGCGGGTCGAGGCGTGTCCGGCGACGTTCGGCATCATCGGGATACCGGCCTTGGCGTAATCCTCGGACTTGAACAGTGCCAGCGCCCAGAAATGCGGCGGCGTCCACAGAAAGATGATCAGGAACAGGACGATGCTTTCAAGGCTGACCGTGCCGGTCACCGCGGCCCAGCCGATCACGGGCGGAATGGCGCCGGCAGCACCGCCGATAACGATGTTCTGCGGCGTCCAGCGCTTCAGCCACATCGTATAGACGACGGCATAGAAGAAGATGGTGAAGGCCAGCAGCGTCGCCGCCAGCCAGTTGACCAGAACGCCGAGCGTCATCACCGACAGCACCGAAAGCACCAGACCGAAGCTCAGCGCCTCGTGCGGTTGGATGCGACCGGACGGGACCGGACGGCTGGCGGTCCTTGTCATCACCGCGTCGATGTCGGCGTCGTACCACATATTGAGCGCGCCCGAGGCGCCAGCGCCAATGGCAATAGCCAGGATGGCGATCACCGCCAGCAGCGGATTGATGGTCACGGGTGCCGCGACCATGCCGACAAAGGCTGTGAACACCACCAGCGACATGACGCGCGGCTTCAGCAGGGCGAAGAAATCGCCCGCTGTTGCTTCCGACATGCGAAAGCCCGCTTCGTCAGTCAATGGGTCGTCGACAAGGGCCATGCGTACTTAAGTCCATTATTCCGTTGGCCAAAACCGCCGGCGAACCGGCGGTTTCGTATTCGAGCGGGAAGCCGCCTTACTTGATCTTCGGCAGCTGTTCCCACTGGTGGAAAGGCGGCGGCGAAGGCAGCTGCCATTCGAGAGTCGTTGCACCCTCCCCCCACGGGTTGGCACCGGCGATCCGCTTCTTCTGGAAAGCTTCGAACACGCAATAGAGGAAGATCAGGACGCCGACGGCTGAGATATAGGAGCCGATGGACGACACATAATTCCAGCCGGCAAACGCGTCCGGATAGTCGATGGTACGGCGCGGCATGCCGGCGAGGCCGAGGAAATGCTGCGGGAAGAAGATCAGGTTGACGCCGACGAAAGTGACCCAGAAGTGGGTGTTGGCGATGACCGGCGAGTACATGTAGCCGGTCATCTTCGGAAACCAGTAGTACCAGCCGGCGAAGATGGCGAACACCGCGCCCAGCGACAGCACGTAGTGGAAGTGGGCAATGACGAAATAGGTGTCATGCAGCGAGCGGTCGAGACCGGCATTGGCCAGCTGGACGCCGGTGACGCCACCGATGGTGAACAGGAAAATGAAGCCCAGCGCCCACAGCATCGGCGTCTTGAACGAGATCGACCCGCCCCACATCGTCGCGATCCAGGAGAAGATCTTCACGCCCGTCGGCACCGCGATGACCATGGTGGCGAAGACGAAATAACGCTGCGTGTCGAGCGACAGGCCGGTCGTGTACATGTGGTGCGCCCAGACGATGAAGCCGACGGCCCCGATCGCCACCATGGCGTAGGCCATGCCGAGATAACCGAACACCGGCTTCTTCGAAAAGGTCGAGATGACGTGGCTGATGATGCCGAAGCCCGGCAGGATCAGAATGTAGACTTCCGGGTGACCGAAGAACCAGAACAGGTGCTGGAACAGAATCGGATCGCCGCCGCCATCGGGAGCAAAGAAGGTCGTGCCGAAATTACGGTCGGTGAGCAGCATGGTGATGCCGCCGGCCAGAACCGGCAACGACAGCAGCAGCAGGAAGGCGGTGATCAGCACCGACCAGGCAAACAGCGGCATCTTGTGCAGCGTCATGCCGGGCGCGCGCATGTTGAAGATGGTGGTGATGAAGTTGATGGCGCCAAGGATCGACGACGCACCGGCAATGTGGATCGACAGGATCGCCAGATCCATCGCCGGTCCGGGCTGGCCCGAGGTCGACAGCGGCGGATAAAGCGTCCAGCCCCCGCCGACGCCGAAGGCGCCCGGCGCGCTCGGCATGAACATCGAGGTGAGCAACAGGATGAAGGCCGGCGGCAGCAGCCAGAAGGAGATGTTGTTCATGCGCGGGAACGCCATGTCGGGTGCGCCGATCATGATCGGAACCATCCAGTTGGCAAAACCGCCGATCAGCGCCGGCATGACCATGAAGAAGATCATGATCAGCGCATGCGCGGTGGCGAAGGCGTTGTACATGCTCTTGCCGCCGTCGATCGCGGCGTCACCGTTCATGCCGTAGACCATCTGCGCCAGGCCGCTGAAGATCTGGATGCCCGGCTCCTGCAACTCCATGCGGATGGCAACCGACAGGGCGCCGCCGATGATGCCCGCCATGATCGCGAAGATCAGGTAGAGCGTACCGATGTCCTTGTGGTTGGTCGAATAAACCCAGCGCACCCAGCCGTGATAAGGCTTGTGGTCGTGCCCGTCGTGAGCTGCAGCGTCTGCCATGTTCCGCTCCGTTCCCTGATCTTTTCTGGCCGCGGCATCAGTTGCCGGCGGCCGCTACCTTGTTTCGGCCGTCGACCTCGGCCATCAGCGTCTTGTTGGCGCCGGGCAGATCGGTCTTGGCCGCCGCCAGCCAGGTCTTGAACTGCGCATCGGAGACGACGCGGATGGCGATCGGCATGAAGGCATGGTCCTTGCCGCAGAGCTGCGAGCACTGGCCGTAGTAGAGGCCTTCCTTCTCCGCCTTGAACCAGGTCTCGTTGGTGCGGCCCGGAACGGCGTCGATCTTGATGCCGAACGACGGCATGGCGAAGGAGTGGATCACGTCGGTCGCGGTAACAAGCACGCGGGTCATGGTGTTGACCGGCACCACCAGTTCATTGTCGACGGCAAGCAGGCGCGGATATTCCTTGCGGTCCTCCTTGCCGGCGGCGGCTCGGTCAGTTTCCTGGAGGATCGCGGAGTTGAAGGAGAGCGTGTTCTCGGTCTGGTATTCGTAGTCCCAGTTCCACTGGTTGCCGGTCGCCTTGACGGTCAGCTTTGCTTCTTCCGGCGGAGTGTACTGCGCGGTCAGCAGCTGGAACGAGGGAATGGCGAGGCAAAGCAGGATGACGACCGGGCCGACAGTCCAGATCACCTCGATCAGCGTGTTGTGGCTGGTCTTGGACGGTACCGGGTTCGCGCTCGCGCGGAATCTCACGATGCAATAGGCGAGGAGAAGAAGCACCAGGATGGTGATCGGGACGATGAACCACATCGTGTAGTTTCCGAACCACTCGATCTGCCGCATCATATCGGTCGCCGGCGCCTGGAAGGTTGTCTCCCAGTTCTTTGGCTGGTCGGCATGGGCGGATGTGCCGGCGAAAAACGTGACAGCGGCACAAGCACTTAGAAGCTTGGCACTTGCTGGAAACTTGGCGTTTGCCAGGAAATTTCTCATCGCCCTCATCGTCTCCCAGTTCCTCGCGGCGGTATCCACGAGAATAACGAATAATGCCGGGACGGGAATCCCGACAGTCTCAAACTGGTTCAAACCATACTCTTTTTCCCTCCGCAAGAAAGGAGCGGGCGAAACCGTGCGGCATTTTTGCGCGCAAGCCCGGATGTGCCTTTGAAGGCAGCGACGGTGGCCCCGAATCGCCTATGTTGGGCCAACGGTCGCATTCTTGCGGGCCGCTCGTGCCGGACGTCGCAATTCGGGCGAAATTGACAGGGAAAAGCGCCGCATTGGCTTTTTCGGGGCAGACCGGCTGCGGTCTCGTCCTTTACTTGGCTTTGGCGCGGCTTAAAGTGCCGTGATTCGCAATGGAGCCGTCATGACCCCTTGGCTTTCGAGAAACTCTCGGTTTTCGAGAAACTGGGCGAAGGTCATCGTTCTCGCCGCCCTGTCCGGTATCGGCTTGTCCGGCACGGCCAACGCCGCGCAACCGAGCGGCACGGTGCGCTCGACGCATGGCGCGTGGTCGATCATTTGCGACACGCCGGCCGGCGCCACGTCGGAACAATGCGTGATGATGCAGAACGTCGTCGCCGAGGACCGTCCGGAGATGGGACTGTCGGTTGTCGTGCTGCGCACCGCCGACAACAAGGCGGAGATCCTGCGCGTGCTGGCACCGCTCGGCGTGCTTTTGCCGAACGGGCTCGGCCTCAATGTCGACGGCAAGGACATCGGCCGCGCCTATTTCGTGCGCTGCTTCCAGGACGGCTGCTATGCCGAGGTCATTCTCGAAAAGCCGCTGCTCGACACGCTGAAGACCGGCACGTCGGCCACCTTCATCGTCTTCCAGACCCCGGAAGAAGGCATCGGCATCCCGGTCGATCTCAAGGGCTTCGCCGACGGTTTTGCCGCCCTGCCCTGACAAAAGCGACGCCGAGAACCTGACGTCGGAGTGCATTTGCCTTTACAATGCGGCAGGACGATTGTCTCGGCGCGCCTTCGCGCCTACATCGTGGCAAAGACCCATTCCTCCTGTGAACGGACGCGCCATGAACAGCCTGATCGGCCAATTCGATATTTCAGACGATCGCATCAAGCAGATCGTCGCTGAGACCATCAACGGCGCCGACGACGGCGAGCTGTTTCTCGAATACAGCGAGAGCGAAGCGCTGATGTTCGACAATGGCCGGCTGAAGACCGCCAACTTCAACACCGACCAGGGCTTTGGCCTGCGCGCCGTCGCAGGCGAAGCCAGCGGCTACGCGCATTCTAGCGATCTTTCCGAGGCCTCGCTGCTGCGCGCCGCGGATGCCGTTTCAACCGTCAAGGGTGGTTATTCCGGCACGCTTGCCGCCGCACCCGCCCGCACCAACCGCCATCTCTACGGCGACGAGAACCCGATCCCCTCGCCTTCCTTCGAGGCCAAGGCAAAGCTTTTGCAGGAAATCGACGCATGGCTGCGCGCCGAGGATCCGCGCGTTCGCCAGGTTTCAGCCTCGCTTGCCGCCTCCTGGCAGCATGTCGAGATCGTGCGCGCCGACGGCCAGGTGGTGCGCGACATCCGCCCGCTGGTCCGCATCAACGTCTCTGTCGTGGTCGGCGATGGCGACCGCCAGGAGAGCGGCTCCCCCGGCATGGGCGGCCGCAAGGCCTTTGGCGAATTCCTGGTCGAAGACAGCTGGAAGCACGCCGCCAAGGAGGCGCTCAGGCAAGCCCTGGTCAACCTCGAGGCCATACCGGCGCCGGCCGGCACTTTCGACATCGTGCTGTCCAGCGGCTGGCCGGGCGTCATGCTGCACGAGGCCGTCGGTCATGGGCTCGAAGGCGATTTCAACCGCAAGAAGACCTCGGCCTTCGCCGGACTGCTGGGCCAGCAGGTCGCCGCCAAGGGAGTGACCGTCGTCGATGACGGCACCATGCCCGAGCGGCGTGGCTCGCTCACCGTCGACGACGAAGGCACGCCTTCGGCCCGCAATGTGCTCATCGAGGACGGCAAACTGGTCGGCTACATGCAGGATCGCCAGAATGCCAGGCTGATGGGCATGACGGCGACCGGCAACGGCCGGCGCGAAGGCTATGCCCACCAGCCGATGCCGCGCATGACCAACACCTATATGACGGCGGGCGACATGGAGCCGGACGAAATCATCGCCTCGGTCAAGAACGGCATCTATGCCGTGTCCTTCGGCGGCGGCCAGGTCGATATCACCTCGGGCAAATTCGTGTTCGGCTGCACCGAGGCCTACATGATCGAGAACGGCAAGGTGACGCAGCCGATCAAGGGCGCGATGCTGATCGGCAACGGGCCGGATGCCATGCACCGCGTTTCGATGATCGGCAACGACATGAAGCTCGACACCGGCATAGGCATGTGCGGCAAGGCCGGACAGGGCGTGCCGGTCGGCGTCGGCCAGCCGCATTTGCGCATGAACCAGATGACGGTGGGCGGCACGCGGGTTTGATGCGATGGCCACTGGAGCCATTGGCTACGTCTTACTGACAGACCGGCGCGACGTAGCATACAAAATCAGGAAGCCGACCACTCCGCCGATCGCATACTGGATCCAGGCACTTAGGTAGTCGACGGTCCCATTGTGGCCGAATACATACAGCGCTGCGCCGACAAACGTCATAACCGCGATGCCAAGCGCATAGGATGACAGTAAGCCTATACGGATGACCTTTCTCAAGACCCAAGCGAGCAACGCACCGGTGAGCGCCATGACGAGCGCCGAGCCAAAAATCTCAGCAACGAATCCTGGTGAAATCATCTTCCTCCCCCTACCCGATCCCATCTTGGATTATGCCCTTTTGAACGGCGGGTTCAACCGCAACGGCTATGATCCACAACTTTAGCGATCAATCCGATTGGGATTTCGGGAAAGCGGACCTCGCAACGCAGCCGGTTTCGTCAAACAGATAGCAAGACCTACCGCCTCTTCTTCGGCTTCTCCAGCAGCGCCACCGCCTCGACGTGCGGCGACCACAGGAACTGATCGATCGGGGTGACGCTTTTCAAGGTGTAGCCGCCGTCGATGAGGATGCGCAAATCCCGCGCCAGCGTCACCGGATTGCAGGACACGGCAGCGACGTACGACACATCCGAACGAGCGATCTGCTTCGACTGGTCTTCGGCGCCCGCCCGCGGCGGGTCGAACACCACGCCATCGAAGGCATTCAACTCCTTGAACGTCAGCGGCCGGCGGAACAGGTCGCGGCGTTCGCCCGTCACCCGCTTCAGCCCGGTGGCGAAGCGCGATCCCCGGTCGAGCGCCGAAAGGGCTGCCGCATCGCCCTCCACCGCATGGACTTCCGATTTCATTGCCAGCCGCAAGGCAAAGCTGCCGCAACCGGCGAAAAGGTCCGCCACTTTCTTGGCACGCTTCAGATGTCCGCCGACGATATCGGCCATCGCCTGTTCGGCGGCTTCGGTTGCCTGCAGGAAGGCGCCCGGCGGAATGGCAACGGCAACGCCGCCGAACATGACCACCGGCTTCTTGGGTTCGATGACGATCTCGTCATCGATCGAGAGCCGGGCAAATCCCTGGGCCATGACGAAGTTGGCAGCGATACGGCGCTGGTGTTCGCCGAGCTTGCCGGATTCGTGTACCGCGACATCAAGGCCCGAACCGGTCACGGTGACAGCCAGCCGAAACGATTTTGTTGTGGCGCATATCAACTCGGCGAGCGCCTTCAGCGGGCCGAGCGCGCTGACGATCTCGGGCAGCGAGATCGGACATTCCGATATGGAGATGATCTCCGGCGACAGATGACGGTTGAAGCCAAGCAGCATGCCTGTATCGGTGCGCCGGGCGGCAAGCACGACACGGCGGCGCGTGTGCGGCGCGCAGGCGACCAGTCCACCGATCTCGCAATCGATGCCTTTGCCCTTCAGGGCGTGCGCCACCTTTTCGCGTTTCCACTGGCGATAGGCTTCAGCTTCGAAATGCTGGAGGGCGCAGCCGCCGCATTCGGTGAAATGGCGGCAGGCGGGATCGATGCGCAGCGGCGAGGCTTCCAGCACCGCCATCAGCATGGCGCGATCCCTTTCGCGCGCGGCGGTGACGATCTCGCCAGGCAATGTAAAGGGAATGAACAGATCGCCGTTCTCGGTCTCGGCGATGCCGTCACCCTGGGCGCCAAGTTTCCTGATGCTGAAGCGCGCGCTCATCGATCCTTGATCCCACCGAGCAGGAATTCGCGATTGCCGTCGCCGCCTTCGATCGGCGACAAATGCAGCCCGAGCGAGCGCCAGCCGGGAACGGTGTCGAGCCAATCCTGCAGCAGGCCGGCGACACGGGAGGCGTCGTAGGGGTCTTTCAACAGACCACCCTTGCCGATCGCTTCGCGACCGGCCTCGAATTGCGGCTTGACCAGAAACATGGCCTTGGCGCCAGCCTTCGCAAGGCCAAGCGCCGGCGGCATCGCCAGTTTCAACGAAATGAAGCTGACATCGGACACGATGAAATCCGGAATACGACCGCCAAGATCGGCGGCTGTGAGATCGCGCGCGTTCAGGCCCTCAATCACCGTCACACGCGGGTCTCGGCCGACATCAGGGTGCACCTGACCATGCCCGACATCGATCGCGGTGACATGAGCCGCGCCACGCTCCAGCAGGACCTGAGTAAAGCCGCCGGTCGAGGCGCCGATGTCGAGCGCCTCGCAGCCGGCTGGATCGAGGTTGAAATGGTCGAGCCCACCGATCAGCTTGAGTGCCGCGCGCGACACATAGCCTTGCGCCGGATCGTCGATGGTAACAAGGCATTGCGGCAAAACACTCTGGCCCGGCTTGCGGGCGAGGACACCGTCGACCGTCACTGTGCCGCGTTCGACCGCGTCGCGGGCACGCGAGCGGCTGGCAAACAGCCCGCGCTGGACGAGCAGGTCGTCGAGCCGCTGGCGGGTGCTGGCTGGCAGAGGCGAATTCATCGGCCTTCATGGCGAAAGCCGAAGACGATGGCAAGGGCGCCAACCGGACATTGCGGGAGGTATTCGTCACCCACTCCAACCATCATCCCAGCAATATTGGGCTTTGAGACGATGGTGGTTAGTTCTGTCACGCCCACTATCCTTTGAAAACTACACTCGTTGAGGCGCGTGACTGCCGAAGCATGAGGCGCGTGACTGCCGAAGCATGAGGCGTCGCCGTTTGCAGATCACTGCCCCGAATTCCAGAAATCTCATAAATTGTTAACCTATTTTCGTCGCATTTGCTTGAGGACTAAATGTTATGACTGCGACAGCCCGCAAAACGGGATGAAGAGGCGTCAATCTTGGAAATGGCCAGCGATATCGTCTACAAGGTGCTTGACCGGATTTCCGGCGCCGGCCTGCTGGCGACCGGACTTCTGTTGTTGACCGCTTTGGCCAGCGCCCTCGTCGCCTATTGGCGCACGGTCGAGAAAAAGAGCTGGAAAGAATTCTTCGAGTTCGCGGTTCCGCACGAGGTGATCACCCATCCCTCGGCGAGAGCCGATCTTTTGTTCTGGGTGACGAGGAAGGCCCTCATGCCATTCCTCATGCTGCCTGCCGGCATCGTCTTCGTCGGCGCCGTCGGCTATGCGACGAACTGGCTGCTCTCGACGCTGCTATCGATCCAGCCGCCCCTGATCGAGGGGCCGGCAGGGCCGGTGACGGTGACGATCTTCACCGTCACGATGCTGCTCGCCTACGACATCTCGTATTATCTCTATCACGTCGCCCAGCACCGCTATCCGGTGCTCTGGGAACTGCACAAGGTGCACCATTCGGCCGAGGTGATGGTCGGCATCACCAAGGACCGCGTCCACCCGCTCGACGAATTGATGAACCGGGCCTGGGACGGCGTCATTCCCGGCATCTGCTTCGGCATCTGGTCGCTGGTGTCGCTGAACCTCGTCGAGCTGACGGTCTTCGGCGTCAACGTCTACATCATACGCAACATCCTGATGATGGATTTCGTCAGGCACACGCATTTCAAGATCTCGTTTGGGCCGCTGAACAACCTGATCTTGTGCCCGCACTGGCATCAGTTGCACCACAGCACCGACCCACGCCACTACGACAAGAACTTCGGGCTGCTCTTCTCGTTCTGGGACCGGCTGTTCGGAACCCTATGCGTTCCCAGACCCGACGAGGACTTCAAATTCGGGTTGATCGAACGCAACGTGCGCGACTATCAGTCGCTCGCAGGGCTCTATGTCCTGCCGCTGAAGCGGATGTGGGGGCAGATCGCCAGACACTTTCGAACCGACAAGCCGGAGCCACGGCAATCCTCGCAAAGGGCCAAGCCTTGAACGGGCCTGTCGTGTGCCGGCTGCCGCGAACGCACCGGATCGAAGTCGCAACGTCGGATGCGCGCCTGGCAGAAATCGCGCCCGCCTGGGCGGCGCTCTGGCAACGTGCCGGCGGCCTCGTTTTCCAGCATCCGGACTGGATCTCGGCCTGGTGGCGCACGACGCCGCATCAGGAGCGACGCAGCCTCAGGATCGGGCTGGTCTGGAGCGACGAGCGGCTCGTGGCCGTCATTGCGCTCGCGACCTTCAGGCGCTCCGGCATCCGCGTCCTGGAATGGGCGGCGAAAGACCACTGCGATTATGGCGATGTCCTGCTTGCCCCCGATTGCGACCCGCAGATCCTGCGGCAGCTCTGGCAACGCATTCTCGACGATGGCGGCTTCGACCTTGTCTATCTGAATCGTCTTTTGCCCGATGCCCGATTGCCAGCCCTGCTCGGCTCCGCTCCCGCAGGCCACGGCACGATCTTGCAGCCAAACCACCGCAGCGAGGTCAGCTATCGTGTCGCTGGCGCCTGGCAAGGCGGCGCGCAATGGTTCGAAAGCCAATCGAAAAAAGCCCGGCAAAACTATCGCCGTGGCCGCAAATTCATGGAGGAAGGCGGCGCGCTGCGCTTCCGCCTGATGGAGGCGCACGAAGCCCGCGAGCCGGTGCTGGAGCGCGTCGCGGCGCTGAAGCGGCTATGGCTGGCAAAGCACGGCCGCGTTTCGGATCGCTTCGACGAGGGCTCCGCCGCTCTGGCGGCGCTGGTCTCCGTTCTGGCCGGGCTCGGATTGCTGCGTATCTTCGTGCTCGAACGCGAAAACGAGATCATCGCCATCTCGATCAATTTCGAGCAGCATGGAACGATGATGGCTTTCGTCACAACCTATGCCCCGGCCTTCGAGCGTGCCTCGCCGGGCATGGTCCTGATGATGGATTACATTCAGTGGTCGCTTGACCGGGGCTTGACCACGATCGACTTTCTCTGCGGCGGCGAGGATTTCAAGCGCCGCTTTGCGACGCATTCGGTGACCTTGTCATCGGTGCTGGGTGGGCGAAGCCTGCGCGGACGCCTCGCCGTGGTGGCCGACCGCGCTCGCCACGCCGCGAAATCCTGGCGCTCCGGGAAACCGGCGAAAGAAGCGGAGCTGGCGGAGGAGTAGCCTCTTCAGATCGCCGATGGGCGGCATGATAGACCGCTTCCGATCATACCCTCTCAAGCAGCTGTAGGCTTGCTGGCTTCCAATTTAGAAAATGGTTCGCGAAACCTGCCGTTCCACGGCGGGCGACAGACCGTCGCCCGGCTTGCCCGTGGCTTCCTCGCGTGAGCGTTCGGTCACAGCCGCCGGCGCTGCTACCGGCACGACCACAAGCTGCGGCACCTGCTTGTAGGAAAAGCCGCCGCGGATATCGCCCATCTTGCCGGCGACGATGCCCATGGCCGCCTTTTCGAGGCTGCGATCATAGCGCGTTTCGGCGGCGGCCGGCGCGGCGATGACAGCGCAAAGCGCTACGCCGCACAGAAGCGTTTTCATTGTTGTCGTCTCCCTGCCTGATCAACGATCTAGCAGGGCGCCGTTGAAAAACGGCCAAGAGACACGGTAAGCGAAAAGCCAAACGTCAGCGTAAACAATGGTTTAACATCGTTGACCGACGAACTGAATCAAGTCTTTGAGACTTTGATTCAGGCACGCTGGGCGTGGGTGCTGTGCCCGAGCGCGACGAAGACCGTGCGCACGATGCCGGCTGCGTCCAACCCGGCATCGGCATACATTTTCTCCGGCTTGGCGTGGTCGGTGAACGCGTCGGGCAGAACCAGCGGACGCACCTTCAGCCCGCTTTCCAGCAGACCTTCGTGAGCGAGGAATTGCAGCACGTGGCTGGCGAAGCCACCGACGGCGCCCTCCTCCACCGTCACCAGAACCTCATGCGAGCGGGCCAGCCGCCGGATCAGATCTTCGTCGAGCGGCTTGGCGAAACGGGCATCGGCGACCGTGGTGGAAAGCCCGGCGGCACCTAGCTCCTCGGCGGCGATCAGACAATCCTGCAGCCGCGTACCGAAGGACAGCAGTGCTACCTTGGTGCCCTCCTTGACGATGCGGCCCTTGCCGATTTCGAGAACCGAGCCGCGCTCCGGCATGTCGACACCGACGCCATTGCCGCGCGGATAGCGGAAGGCGATCGGACCCTCATCATAGCTCGCCGCGGTGCGCACCATGTGGCGCAGTTCCGCCTCGTCGGCAGCGGCCATGACTACGAAACCCGGCAATGTCGCCAGGAAGGTGGTGTCGAAAGCGCCGCAATGCGTCGCGCCATCGGCGCCGACGAAGCCGGCGCGGTCGATGGGAAAGCGCACCGGCAATTTCTGGATCGCGACATCGTGGACGACCTGATCGTAAGCACGCTGCAGGAAGGTCGAATAGATCGCCGCGAACGGCTTGTAGCCTTCGGTGGCAAGGCCTGCCGCGAAAGTCACCGCGTGCTGTTCGGCGATGCCGACATCGAATATCCGCGACGGGAATGCTTCGCCGAACAGGTCGAGACCGGTGCCGCTCGGCATGGCGGCGGTGACGGCGACGATGCGGTCGTCCGCGCGGCCTTCTTGAACCAGGCTTTCGGCGAACACCTTGGTGTAGGCCGGTGCGTTGGCCGGCGCCTTGGCCTGCGCGCCGGTGATGACATCGAACTTGTTGACGCCGTGATATTTGTCGGCGGCGGCTTCCGCCGGCGCATAGCCCTTGCCCTTCTGGGTGACGACATGGATCAGCACCGGGCCTTCGCCATTGTCGCGGACATTTTTCAGGACCGGGATCAGATGCTCCAGATTGTGACCGTCGATCGGGCCGATATGATAGAAGCCGAGTTCCTCGAACAGCGTGCCGCCGGTGACGTAGCCGCGCGCATGCTCGACCGCCCGGGTGATCGCACGATCCGCACGCTTGCCAAGATAGGAGGTCAGTTTCTTGCCGAAATCGCGCAGGCCGACATAGGCCTTGCCCGAGGCCAGACGCGCCAGATAGGCGCTCATCGCGCCGGTCGGCGGCGCAATCGACATGTCGTTATCGTTGAGGATGACGATCAGCCGCGCATCGAGCGCGCCGGCATTGTTCATCGCCTCATAGGCCATGCCGGCCGACATCGCGCCGTCGCCGATGACGGCAATGACATTGTTGCGGCCGCCGGAAAGATCGCGAGCGGCGGCCATGCCGAGGCCGGCCGAAATCGATGTCGAGGAATGGGCGGCGCCGAAGGGATCGTACTCGCTCTCGGCGCGGCGGGTGAAGCCGGACAGGCCACCTTCCTGGCGCAGTGTGCGGATGCGGTCGCGGCGGCCGGTCAGGATCTTGTGCGGATAGGCCTGATGGCCGACATCCCAGATCAACCGGTCCTCGGGGGTGTTGAAAACATAATGCAGCGCCACCGTCAGCTCGACCACGCCGAGGCCGGCGCCAAGGTGGCCGCCGGTGTGGGAGACGGCGTCGATCAGTTCGGCGCGAAGCTCGGCTGACAATTGCGGCAGCTCGCTTTCGGCAAGCGTGCGCAGGTCGGCCGGGATGCGGACCTTGTCGAGAAGCGGCGTATGCGGCGTTGCGTTCACGGGTGCTCAGGCTTTCTGTTCATTGGCGGGATAGGCCGCCAGACAGTGAAAGTAAATGCGTGCCAGTGACGCGGATTGGGCCTGTCTCTTTGTTTGGGCATGATCTCTTCCGAAAACCGGTTCCCACTTTTCGGGATCATGACCTAGCCTTCAGGTAGCGGAATGTATTCTTTCTCGTCGCCAGGAACGATATCGAAACGGCCCGTCTTCCACTCTTCCTTGGCCTGTTCGATGCGCTCCTTTGATGACGAGACAAAATTCCACCAGATGTAACGCTTCGAGCCGAGCGAGGCGCCGCCAAACAACATGAAATGTGCCCCGGTCTGCGACGACACGACGATCCCATCACCCGGCCGGAATACCAACAGCCGTTCGGCCGGGAAAACGTCGCCCGAAATCGAGACCTCGCCTTCCAGTGTGTAGATCGCTCGTTCTTCCGCATCGGCCGGGATCTTCACGCTGGCGCCTGGCGCCAGGCGCAGATCGGCATAAAGCGTCTCGGAGTCGGCCCTGACCGGGGACCGCAATCCCTGGAAATCACCAATGACGATGCGCCCGCTGACGCCTTCGGCGTCGATCTCGGGCAGCCGAAGCACTGCGGTGTTCTCGAACACCGGAGCCACTTCTTCCTTGCCGTCCGGCAATGCCAGCCATGTCTGCAGGCCGGAGATCGACATCGGCGCGCCGCGCAGTTCCTCCGGCGTACGCTCGGAATGAACGATGCCGCGGCCGGCGGTCATCAGGTTCACGTCACCGGGCTGGATGACCATTTCGGTGCCCAGCGAATCGCGATGCCTGATCCTGCCATCGAACAGATAGGTGACCGTCGACAGACCGATATGCGGATGGGGACGGACATCGAGCGCCTGGCCGGCGCGCAGGATCGCCGGGCCCATGCGGTCGAAGAAGATGAAGGGTCCGACCAGCCGCCTTTTGGCGGTCGGCAGGGCGCGGCGCACCTGGAAACCGCCAATATCCTTCGCATTCGGGATGACCATCAGTTCGATCTGGTCGCTGGCGAAGGCGTCGCCGACTTCAGGGTCTTTCCCCGGGAAGAAGCTCATGAACTCTCCTTGTCAGCGGGCAATGCCTGCCCTGGCCGCGTCAGGCAAAGCGGATCGCCGCCTTTGCCCGCAGTTTGGCCGCCACCTCTTCGCGATTGCGCGGATGCTGGTGGGTTTCGAGAGAATCGAGCAGTTCGCGCGCCGATGCCGCGATGGCTTCGACCGCGTGGTCGAAGGCATGCTGGTTCTGCTTCGAAGGCCGCGTCGTTCCGCTCAGCTTGCGGACGAACTGAAGGGCCGCATCGCGGACTTCGTCATTGGTTGCAGGCGGATCAAAATTGAACAGGGTCTTGATGTTTCTGCACATCGTTTCCGTATCTCCTCTTGTCCTGGAGCGCTTTCAATCGGGATGCGTTCTATCCTCGATCATGATCATGTCCAAAAACCGGTGAGGCAAGACCATCGTTCGGACTGCCTCAATCCGCGTCAAGCGGCTCCGTTCCAACCGGCTTGCCGTCGCGCGACAGCCTGATCTTCTCGACCTTGTCCTCGGCGGCCTTCAGCAGCCGGTCGCAATGCGCCTTCAGTGCCTCGCCGCGCTCATAGATCCGGATCGACTGGTCGAGCGGCACGTCGCCACGCTCCAGATCATCGACGATCTTCTCCAGCGCGTCGAGTGCCTGTTCGAAGCTCATCGCCTTGACGTCTTCGTTGGTCTCACCAGCCATCATTCATCCTTTCATCAGTCGCCCGACATGGGCGGCGACCGAAAATGCCAATCCCTGCAGATCGTAGCCACCCTCGAGCAGGCTGACGAGCCGGTTGCCGCTGTGGCGCGCCGCGCGCTGCATCAGCTGGCCGGTCGCCCAGTCGAAATCGTCCTCGGTCAGGTTGATCTCGGCCAGCGGATCGCGGTGGTGCGCGTCGAACCCGGCCGAAATGACGATCAGGTCGGGCGCGAAATTGTCGAGCGCCGGCAGCACGCGCGACAGGAAGGCATCGCGAAAAACCTCGCTGCCGGTCTGCGGCGCCAATGGTGCGTTAACGATATTGCCGGCGCCGGTTTCGTTTTTTGCCCCGGTGCCGGGATAAAGCGGCATCTGGTGCGTAGAGCAATAGAGCACCGACGGATCGTCCCAGAAAATATCCTGCGTGCCATTGCCGTGATGCACGTCCCAGTCGACGACGGCAACGCGCTCGACGCCGTGTTTCTTCTGCGCATAGCGCGCCGCGATTGCCGCGGTGTTGAACAGGCAGAAGCCCATCGCCGTGGTCTTTTCGGCATGATGGCCGGGTGGCCGCGCGGCGACGAAGACATTGTCGGCGCGGCCTGCAAAGACGTCGTCGACGGCGGCGTTGGCGGCACCGATCGCGGTGATCGCCGCCTGCCAGCTCTTCGGGCTGGCAGTGGTGTCTGCGTCGATGCGCGCAATCCCCTCGTCGGGAATGGCGGCCCGCACGCGGGCGACGAAATCGGCGGGATGCGCGTAGAGGATGGTGGCCTCGTCGCCTTCCGGCGCCTGGATACGATCGAGCGCGGCAAAGGCCTCGTCATCGAGCACGCGATCGATGGCGCGCAAGCGGTCCGGCCGTTCGGGGTGGCCGGGTGGCGTGAGGTGCTCGAGGAAGATCGGATGGGTGTAGAGACGAGTGGTCATCGTCCTAATCTAGTGACCCGGATCGACAAAGGCCATGCGCAGGCGGCTGATGACTGGGGAAAATCGCGCCTGCGTCCATTCGTGTCGCCGCAGGCATTGGCGTCGTCTGCGCTTCGGCGTAAGGTCCCCGCCACTGCCTGGTGCCCGTGCAAACGGGAGAATCGGGAACACGGTTGAATTCCGTGGCGTGCCCAACGCTGTAAGGGGGACCGCGCCGGTATACGCCACTGTCGATGACGGGAAGGCACCGGACGCGGGTTGATCCCGAGCCAGAAGACCGGCCTGGCAGGCATCGTCATCCGCATGGTCAGGCGGACGACATCAGAGCGACGTGCGTCCACTTGGACGCACAAAGTACGCTCTGACCGTTTGAAACTGCTGCAATCGCAAGGGGACAAGCGATGCCGGAACACATGACCGCTGCTGTTGGCAATGGATTTGAGCAGAATGCGCGCGATGCGGTGTATCGCGCTATGTTCACACGGCGTGACGTGCGCAGCCATTTCCTGCCCACCACGCTTGATGATGAGGTGCTGGCGCGGCTGCTGCTTGCCGCCCACCACGCGCCGTCGGTCGGCTTCATGCAGCCTTGGAACTTCATAGTCATTCGCGATGCCGAACGACGGGAAAGGGTGCGCGACCTGTTCCTGACGGCACGCGAGCAGGAATTGCCGGCAATTGAGGAAGACCGGCAGGCGCTTTACCGCAAGCTCAAGCTGGAAGGCATCTGCGAAAGCGCGCTCAACATCTGCATCACCTGCGACCGCCAACGCTCGAAGGGTTCGCCGTTGGGACGCTGGCACAATCCGGAGATGGACCTCTACAGCACGGTCTGCGCGGTGCAGAATTTCTGGCTGGCGGCACGCGCCGAAGGCGTCGGCGTCGGCTGGGTCAGCATCATCGAGGCGCAGGCGCTGAAAAGCCTGCTGTCAATTCCCGATCATGTGACGCCGGTCGCCTATCTCTGCGTCGGCCGCGTCTCGGAGTTCGCGCCAAAGCCCGACCTCGAAACGCATGGCTGGGGACGGCGACTGCCGCTACCGGAGCTGATCATGAGTGAGACGTTTTCCGGGCAAGGTGAAGCGTTGCTCAAATCGACCGTGGCGCGCCTCAACGCTGTTGCTGCCGCGCCGTCGAGCCTCGCTGATCAGGGTGTCGCGCCGGCCGGTCCCCAGCGCGAGCCGCCGAAGGAGGCCAGCGCCTTGTCCTTGAGTTCCCTGAACTTCGACGACGCCTCAGCCAGCCGGGCGTCCCAGGCCGGATCTGGCACCTGGCCCGCAATAGTCTTGAAGTAGACCTGCATCAGGCAAGCGATGGCGAAAGGCTCGATGAAGGCCGCCTTGAAGGCCCAGGCGAAGACGATGGCGAGCACGAAGGCCCAGCCCGCCAATTGCCCTGGCATCAGGAAAAGAATGGCGGCGGCCGGCGCCAGCATCAGCAGGAAAATGACGAACGACACGCCCCACATGATGACTGCCAGCCAGACGGCATTCTTGACCATGACCTTGCCGTTCTGGGCATAGAGCACGACGCCCTGGCGCGCCGTCTCGAACGGCGCGGACGAATTGATGCGTATGTTGTAGCCGAGGATGATCTCGTCGACATAGGTCAGCGACAGGCGGATCACTGTGTTGACGAAGGAGATCAGGCCGCTCAAGCCCGGGATCGGCAGGAAAGCGGCGATGCCGCCGAGCAGGCCGGTGATGGCGCGGATGGCGCCCTTGACCAGCTGGTCGACGACGAAAAGGATGTTGGCCTCGGCAAAACGCTGGGTCACGATATCCTTGGCGTAGGCGATCTGGTCCTGGCCGCCGGGAATGTCGCGGCCGTCGATCAGATGGACCATCACGGCGATATGGCCGGCCTTGACGACATAGAGGATGTATTCGCGGATCCAGTAAACGGCGATCGAGACGACGCCGAAACCGACCACCCCGCCCCACAGGGCAAAGGATAGCGGCCCGTCGGGATCGGTGGAGATATGGCCGACGCCATAGCCGACGCTGGCGCCCATGCCGGTCGCCATGATGTAGGCCAGCGTGATGCCGAAATAGACGATCATGCGAAAGACAATGAACGGCCAGGTCCGCATCATGATGGACACCGACCTGCCGATATCGAAATCCCACATGTCCCGAATCTCCCCCCAGAGGTGGTGCAAGAGGATGGACCCAACCCGGCGATTGTCAATTGTCGGCCGTGGCGCCGCAGGGCAACGAACTCGGGTTAACAGGTTCGCCGGCGCGTTGGCTGACGGAAACGAAAAACCCGCCTGTGCGGCGGGTCACTGGCGCAAATCAGCACCATGGATGGATATGTACCATAGCTGAGGTCACGAAGTCAAGAAAAAATTCCTATCGACACGAAAGCTACCGGCACAAAAGCTGCCGACACCGCTGGACTGGCCGTCCTCAGGCCTTTTGTTAACCTGAGTTCGGAGTCCCGGTGTGCCTGACCGCCGACGGGATTTCAGTCCGGTTGCGAACCCGGCCTTTTGAGCAGGCCTTCGAGCAGTTGCTTGAACGCCTCCACCACCTTCTTCGACGTCGCTTCGGGGTCCGTCGAATTGGCGATCCGTTGCGCCGCCTGGCTGCTCGCACCGTTGATCAGCCGCGAGGCAGTTTCGGGGTCGAGACTAGAGACGACAACCCCCTCCTCCTGCAGCGCTGTCAGATGGCCTGTCATTGAAGCGATGCACGCGTTGGCGTTCGGCCATTGTGCCGGATCCCCCAGAACGGCCGGGCCATCCCGGAACATGATGCGCTGGATTTCCGGCTCCAACGCCATCTCGATATAGGTCGAGCATTCGTCGACGAAATGCTGCCAGCGGGTCGGCGCTCTCGACGCTATCTCATTGATGCGCGCCGCCATCTCGCCGTCGATTTCGGCAATAACCGCCTGCAGCAGACCTTTCTTGTCGCCGAAATGGTGATAGAGCGCGCCGCGCGTCAGCCCGGCCGATGCGGTGAAATCATCCATCGAGGCTTCGGCATAGCCTGTTGTGCCGAAGGCATGGCGGGCCGCCGCGATCAGCTTGGCGCGCGTCTCGGCAATCATCTCCTTGCGGGGTTTGTGCATGGCTCCTGGCCCTATCCACATACGAACCGTATGCCAATTGACATACGCGGCGTATGCTCTATTTAACATTCATACGCATCGTATGTAATTGTCGAATCGTGCTTTGTCGAGGAACCAACCCATGCAAAATCCCTACTCGGAGATCTTTCGTGCCCCAGGAACCAAGGGCTTTGCCGCCGCCGGCTTCATGGCGCGCCTGCCGATTGCCATGGCGCCAATCGGCATCGTGGCAATGCTGTCGCAGACGCGTGGCGAGTACTGGCTGGCGGGCGCCGTCGCCGCGACGTTCGCGCTGGCCAACGCTTTTCTCGCGCCGCAGATATCGAGACTGGTGGATCGCCTTGGCCAGACGCGGATCGTGGTGCCCACCACCATCATTTCGGTACTGGCTTTCGTCGTGTTGATTGCGGCGGCCAACCGGGACTGGCCGGTATGGACGCTGTTCGTGTCGGCACTGCTGGCCGCGGCGATGCCCAGCATCCCGGCGATGGTGCGCGCACGCTGGACCGAGATTTTCCGCGGGCGGCCGCAGATGAACACCGCCTTCGCCTTCGAGTCGGCGGCCGACGAGCTGGTCTATATCGCCGGGGCATCGCTGTCGGTGGGCCTGAGTGCTGCCCTGTTCCCGGAAGCGGGCATGCTGGTGAGCACCTTGTTCCTTGCCTTCGGCTCGACCGCCTTCATCCTGCAGCGCTCGACCGAGCCGCAAGTGCGGCCGGTGGAACAGGGTTCACGCGGCTCGGCAATCCGCCTGCGGCCGGTGCAGATCATCACCTTCGCCCTGATCTTCATCGGCGCGACCTTCGCGACGACGGAAGTGAGCACCGTGGCGATCACCAAGGAGCTTGGCCAACCGGGGGCCGCCAGCCTGGTCATCGGCGTCTATGCGCTGGGATCGTTCGTGCTGGGTATCATCGTCGGCGCGCTCAACCTGCAAGCACCGCTGCAACGCCAACTGGCCATCGCAGTCGCCCTCGTCGCGCTCGGTACGCTGCTGCCGCTCACCGCCGACACCGTGCCACTGCTGGCGCTGACCGTGTTCATCAGCGGTGTGGCGATCTCGCCGACCTTCATCACCGCCTTCGGCCTGATCGAGCGGCACGTGCCGGAAGCGATGCTGACCGAAGGCATCACCTGGGTGATGACGGGGATCGGCATCGGCATGGCCATCGGGTCATTCGCCGCCGGTGCGGTGGTGGACGCGTTCGGCGCTCAGAACGGGTTCTGGGTCTCGGTTGCTTCAGGCACAATCGCCCTGGCTACCGTGCTGCTTGGCCAGCGCAGCCTTGCTACGAATGAGTGCGAACTGGACGGATGCGAAGCCGCCGCCATCCCTGCGGAATAGTTGACGGGCGCCCGGTTTTAACCCGGGCGCTGTCGGCCGGAAGCTCAGAGAATCTCGGTCTTGGCGATGTGGATGCCAAAACCTTCGAGGCCGACATAGTGGCGTTCGCGCGAGGCGATCAGGTTGATCGAGGAAATGCCAAGATCTTTCAGGATTTGCGCGCCGAGCCCGATCTCGCGCCACTCGTTTTCGCGGCGGCGCGCCTCTTCATGATCTTCGCGGTCACCGCTCGCCGGCCGCTTGCGCTCCTGATGGGCGACGCCGACGGAGCCTTCGCGCAGATAGACGATGACGCCGCGCCTGCGCTCGCCCATCGTCTTCATGATGGCGTCGAGCCGATGGCTGGTGCCGAACACATCCGTCACGACGTCTTCCGAATGCAGGCGCACCGGCACGTCCTCGCCGTCGCGGATGTCGCCGAAGACGATGGCAACGTGATGCATGGAGTCCCACGGCAGCGTGTAGGTGAAGACCTGCGCCTTGCCGCCAAGCGTGTCGATTTCCGAGCAGGCGACGCGCTCGACCAGCGTTTCCTTGCGTTGCCGGTAGGCGATGAGGTCGGCCACCGAAACCTGCTTCAGGCCATGCTCCTCGGCGAAAGCCTGCACCTGCGGGCCGCGCTTGACGGTGCCATCGTCGTTGACCAGTTCGGAAATGACGCCAACCGGCGGCAGGCCGGCGAGCTTGCACAAATCGACCGCCGCTTCGGTATGGCCCGAACGCATCAGGACGCCACCCTCGCGCGCGATCAGCGGGAAGATGTGACCGGGGCGGACGAAATCCGAGCCGCCGACATTGCCGTTGGCGAGATTGCGCACAGTCAGCGTGCGGTCCTCGGCCGAAATGCCGGTGGTGGTGCCATGCTTGAAATCGACGCTGACGGTGAAAGCAGTGGTATGGGCGGAGTCGTTGTCGGCGACCATCGGCGCGAGGTTCAGCCGCTTGGCTTCCTCGCGCGGCATCGGCGTGCAGACGATGCCAGAGGTGTGGCGAACGATGAACGCCATCTTTTCAGGCGTGCAGTGGACGGCGGCGACGATCAGGTCGCCCTCGTTCTCGCGCCCGTCATCATCCATGACGACAACGATCTCGCCGCGTTCGAAAGCGCGCAAGGCTTCGACGATTTTCTTCTGGTCGTAAGGCATGGACGCTCGCTTCGCTCGCAGGGAATAGGGAGTAGGCACTAGGGGAAGGAAAAGGCTGTATCGTGCGGCCTCCTGCCTATTCCCTACTGCCTATTCCCTTCCCTGTCTGTCCTCGATGACGCAGATAGTGATCGGCAATCGCGCAGGCAACCATTGCCTCGCCGATCGGCACGGCGCGAATACCCACACACGGGTCGTGGCGGCCCTTGGTCATGATCTCGACGTCCTTGCCATCCTTGTCGATCGACTTTCGCGGCGTCAGGATCGAGGATGTCGGCTTGACGGCGAAACGGGCGATGATCGCCTGGCCGGTCGAGATGCCGCCCAGGATGCCGCCGGCATTGTTGGACAGGAACACTGGCTTGCCGTCATTGCCCATGCGCATCTCGTCGGCATTCTGCTCGCCGGTGATGCGGGCGGCCTCGAAGCCGTTGCCGATCTCGACGCCCTTGACGGCGTTGATCGACATCAGGCCGGACGCGATGTCCTGGTCGAGCTTTGCATAGATCGGCGCGCCGAGACCTGCCGGAACGCCGTCGGCGACGATTTCGATCACCGCACCGACCGAGGAGCCCGCCTTGCGGATGCCGTCGAGATATCTGGTGAAGACGGGAACGGAAGCCGGATCGGGGGTGAAGAACGGATTTTCCGCGTCGCTGATGAAATTCCAGTTCCAGTTGGCGCGGTCTATTGCTTTCTCGCCCATCGACACCAGCGCGCCGCGCACCACCACGCCGGGCACAACTTTGCGGGCGAGCGCGCCGGCTGCCACCCGCGCGGCCGTCTCGCGGGCCGAGGAGCGGCCGCCGCCACGATAGTCGCGCACGCCATATTTGACGTCATAGGTGTAATCGGCATGGCCGGGCCGATATTGGCGGGCGATCTCGCCATAGTCCTTCGAGCGCTGGTCGACATTCTCGATCAGCATCGAGACCGGCGTGCCGGTGGTGATCATCGTCTCGCCGTCCTCGTCGAGGATAAAGCCGGACAGGATCTTGACCTCGTCAGGTTCGCGACGCTGCGTCACGAAACGTGACTGGCCCGGCCGGCGCTTGTCGAGTTCGGCCTGGATCTCGGCTTGAGTAAAGCGGATGCCGGGCGGACAGCCGTCGACCACGCAGCCGAGCGAGGGGCCATGGCTTTCGCCCCAGGTGGTGACGCGGAAAAGGTGGCCGAACGTGTTGTGAGACATGAAATGACCCTGCCCGGCATTGGAGCCGGCTCAAGCTTGCCTTCTATTGGCGTTTTTCACAGGGGTCAAACTGTGATCTGGCGGATTTAGTTTTGACACATTCGGTTGGTTTCTGCTCTGTTCCATCCGCCGTTGAACGTCCGCCGCCATGCCGGTGCAATGACAAAGAGGAACGATAATGCGTACCCTGATTGGCGCTATTGCCGCCACACTGCTGCTTTCCACCGCTGCTCTCGCCGGCCAGACCGAAGGCTTGATCAAGAACGTCGACAAGGACGCGCTGACGCTGACGCTGGATGACGGCAAGTCCTACAAGCTGAACGCCGAGACCTAGCTAGACGCGCTGAAGCCGGGCATGGATATCGTCATCGCTTATGACGTGAACAATGGCGAGAATGTCGTCACCGATATGCAGTTGCCGGACAGCGACACGAACTAGGGAATTGGTGCCCTAAAGCCACTCCAGGCTCTTGCCTTCGAGCTTGAGCAAGCGATCGTGCGGTATTTCCAGATTCGCCGCCTCGTCCTCTGCCAGTCCCAGAACGAAGCGAAACAGGGCGCGCATGACGCCGCCATGGGTCACGCAGATCGTCCGGCGTTGGATCGCATCGAAGCATGGCCTCACTCGTTCGAGCAGCATTTGGTAACTCTCCGCGCCTTCGCCGGGCGGCTGAAAGTTCCATTTGTCCAGAGCGCGTATCCTGCTCGCTCCGGGATACCGTGTCTCAAGCTCAGGAAAGGTAAATCCCTGCCAATCGCCGAAGTTGACTTCGACGAGGCGCGGATCGGTTCGATAGGCACCCGGATCGAGCTTCATCGCGACGCGGACGCGCTGCATCGTTTCGCGCGTCCGTTTCATCGGGCTGGCGACGAAATCGAATTCCTCGGGATTTTGGACCAGTTTGGCGAGCCGACGACCATTTCCGGTCGCTTGTTCGCGGCCAAGAGCGTTGAGATCGGTGTCGGCCTGTCCCTGAAGCCGGAATTCGGCGTTCCACGCGGTTTGGCCGTGGCGCACGATATAAACCAGCGGGTACATCATGTCTTCCGGTACGGGATCGGGACGGACGACGGTTGGTGGATTAGTCCTTGACCGTCGAAATATCAGGCGCGTCGACGGCCTTCATGCCGACGACGTGGTAGCCCGAATCGACGTGATGCACTTCACCGGTGACGCCGCGCGACAGATCGGACAGGAAATAGACGCCGGAATCGCCGACCTCTTCCTGCGTCACCGTCTGCTTCAGCGGCGAATTGTACTCGTTCCACTTCAGGATGTAGCGGAAATCGCCGATGCCGGAAGCGGCCAGCGTCTTGATCGGGCCAGCCGAGATGGCATTGACGCGGATCTTCTTGGCGCCGAGGTCGACCGCCAGGTAGCGCACGCTGGCTTCGAGCGCCGCCTTGGCGACACCCATGACGTTGTAGTGCGGCATCACCTTTTCGGCGCCGTAGTAGGTGAGGGTCAGCAGCGAGCCGCCGTCGGTCATCAGCGCCTCGGCCCGCTTGGCAATGGTGGTGAAGGAGTAGACCGAAATGTCCATGGTGCGCAGGAAATTGTCGCGCGTCGTCTCGACATAGCGGCCGGTCAACTCGTCCTTGTCGGAGAAGGCAATGGCATGGACGAGGAAATCAAGTTTGCCCCAGTGTTTGCCGACATTGGCGAAAACGTCGTCCAAGCTCGCCGGATCGGTGACGTCGCAATGGCCGGCGACAAAGGCGCCCAGTTCCGCCGCCAGCGGCTCGACACGCTTCTTGAACGCCTCGCCCTGATAGGTCAGCGCGATCTCGGCTCCATGATCGACGCAAGCCTTGGCGATGCCATAGGCGATCGATCTGTTATTGGCGACGCCAAGAATAAGGCCGCGCTTGCCGGCCATAAGGCCCTGTCCACCCGCCATGTGAGCGCTCTCCGCAAGATTTCTGCTTTGTGGAGTGCCCTATCGCACAGGCACAGAGCCCCTTCAAGCGTTCAAACCGGACAGTTCGGGGGACAAAAGCCGTCGATCAGTCTTTTTGGCTGCGCAACAGCGCTTCGAGCGCGCTATCGCCGCCCTCCGGCAGCATGATCCGGACATGGGCGTAGAGATCGCCGTGGCCGCCGGCCTTTTCCGGCAGGCCCCTGCCCTTCAGCCGCAGGACCTTGTCTGAACTCGACCAGGCAGGGATGTTGACCGCAAGCCTGCCGGTCGGCGTATCGACCGGCACCTTGGCACCGAGCACCGCATCCGCCAGCGTCACCGGCAGATCGGCGTGCAGGTCGCGGCCCTCGATGCGATAGCGCGGGTGGCGGCGCAGATGGATCTTGACCAGCGCGTCGCCCGGCTGGCCCGGCCCTTGCTCGCCCTGCCCCTTCAGCCGGATGGTCTGGCCGTCCTCGACATAGGCCGGCAATTTGACGGCCACCTTGCGGCCGTCGGGGAACATCGCCGTCACTTTTTCGGCGGTCGCCGCCTCCTCGATGGTCACGTCGAGCGTCACGTTCAGATCGGCAGCGGTCGCGGGCTGGCGGCGATCTCCCATGCCGGCGCCACGCACACCAGAAAAAGCATCGCCGAAAATCTGGCTGAAGATGTCGCTATTGCCGTCGAACGGATCGCCGCCTGGGCGGCCGGAGCGGAATTCGAATCGCGAGCCGCCCGGACCTTGCTGCCGGCGAAATCCGCCGAAGGGATCGCCGCCACCGGCAGCGCCCTCGAAGCCCTGGAACCGCGGCTTGCCGTCGGCGTCGATTTCGCCGCGATCGAAAGCGGCGCGATTCTTTTCGTCGCCGCCGCTCTCATAGGCCTGGTTGGCCGCGGCAAAACGATCCTTCGCCTTGGGATCATTCGGGTTCTGATCCGGATGATACTTCTTGGCGAGTTTCCGGTACGCCGATTTTATGTCCTTGGCCGATGCGTTCTTGGCAACGCCCAGCACCTCATAGGGGTCGCGCATGCTTACTGCCCTGGAGAAGAGTTGAGTCTCTGGTTGCCCCCTATATGCGCTCGCATAGGAAGAAATTCCAGTGCTGGAGCAGCATATCAAAGGCGGAAACTCAGAGCTTAATCCAAAAGTCGGCGGTTGAGGATCGGCGAGGGATTTTTGTCGATCCGGAAGGAGCCGATCCCAGCCGTTATCGGGATATTGCCAAGATTGGCGACGCACCGGGCAGCGAAAGCACCCGCCGACCCGATCGACTTTCGGATCAAGCTCAGAGCGCCTTGAAGTCCTGCATGCGCCAGCCGCCGGCGGTGGCCAGGCACAGTTCGCCCTCGAACATGGCGACGCCATCAAAGCTTTCGCGTGAGACCTTGAAACGGCGGCATGTCTGGCCGTTGTCCTTCAATTCCGCCAGCCCGGTGATGGAGCCGCGGGAACCGGTGCCGGCATTGGCCCACGGAACGGACTGCCCGCCGAGCTGCTCGATGTCGGCCGAGGACACCGCATTGCCGATCGTGGTCTGGTCGGAGTCGCGATCCAAATTGGCCGGCACAGCCGAGGTAGATATGCTGCTGGTCAGGATCGAGCGGTCGACTTCGGCCTTTTCCAGGCTGAAGCCACCGGCACCACAGGCGGCAAGCGGCAAGGCGACTGCCACGATCGCCACTTTCGTGCTGGCCGAAGCGATAACGCCCCATTGCCTGCTGTCAAAAGCTTGCGCGATACGCGACAATCGGCAACCTCCCCCTGTTTCGTAAAAATCTGGGCTTCGTAAAAATTTCTGGGCTTCGTGACAAATTGAGAAAAACTATGAGTGACACTGAGTTAACAAGCGGTGACTTTACCGAGGCCGCGGAGCCATTTCGCCTCTTTGCCGCATGGCTGGAGGACGCCACCAAGAGCGAAATAAATGACCCCAACGGCGTGGCGCTGGCGACCGTCGATGCCGATGGCATGCCGGATGTGCGTATGGTGTTGCTCAAGGGGTTCGATGAGGGCGGGTTTGTCTTCTACACGAATTTCGAGAGCGCCAAGGGCCAGGAGATTCTTGGCAGCATGAAGGCAGCGATGTGCTTCCATTGGAAATCGCTGCGCCGGCAGGTGCGCATTCGCGGCCCGGTGGAGATCGTCAGCGACGCCGAGGCCGACGCCTACTATGCGACACGGCCGCGCGGCAGCCGCATCGGCGCCTGGGCCTCGAAACAGTCGCGCCCGCTGGAAAGCCGATTCGCGCTGGAAAAGGCAGTGGCCGAATACACGGCGCGCCATGCGATCGGCGAGATCCCGCGGCCAAAGTATTGGTCGGGCTTCCGCATCGTGCCGCGGACGATCGAGTTCTGGCACGACCGGCCGTTCCGGCTACACGATCGTGTCGTCTTTTCCCGCAATGCGAATGGCGGGTGGGACAAGACGCGGCTTTACCCCTGAAAGGGAGGCTTATCCCTTCTTCCTGGTCATGAATGCCGTCAGCGCGGCGCGCGCCTCGTCGGATTTCAGCCGCTCGCGAAAATGCTCGCTTTCCTCGCCGATGCGGGCGACGAGGTCGTCGCGCGAGCCGCGCATCAGGTCGCGGGCGATCTTCAGCGCTTGCGGCGGCTTGGCCGCGATCTGGCCGGCCGCAGCCAGGACCGAGGCTTCCAGCGCTGCTTCCTCGACCACCTCGTAGATCAGGCCGGCTGCCTTCGCGCGCTCGGCCGAAAAGCCTTCGCCGAGGCCGAGCAATGCGAAAGCCCCCTGCTGGCCCAGGATCCGCGGCGCCAGGAGGCTCGATCCCGCCTCGGGCACCAGGCCGAGATCGACGAACGGCGTCTTGAACACGGTGCGCGGTGTGGCGAAGGTCAGGTCGCAATGCAGGTTGAGCGTCGTGCCGATGCCGACCGCGATGCCGTCGACGCCGGAGACGATGGGTTTCTCGACCCTCGCCAGCGCCATCAGGAAATCCCAGACCTCGGTGCCGCCATCGCCGCCCGTCGCTATGACCATGAAATCGGCAAGGTCGTTGCCCGAGGAGAAGGCGCCGGGCACGCCCAGGAAGACATGGACGCGGATCGCAGGGTCGGCGTCGCCATCGGCCAGGGTTTTCGACATTTTCGCATACATGGCCCGCGTCAGCGCGTTCTTCTTGTCCGGCCGGTTCATGCGGATGATCTGGATGGCGCCCTGGCGCTCGACGAGAATATGGTCTGTCACGGTCTTTTCCTTGTGAACGTCAGGCAGAGATGAGCGTCTTGCCGGCAGCGGCGAGGCTTTCGGCGCCATCGACAACGCGCTCCTTCAAGGCACTGACCTCGCCGAGCAGGTTTTCGGCGAAGAAGCGGCAAAGCGCGATACGGCCCTGATCGGCAAGAGCACCCTGAGCCAAATAGGCGGCGCCGGCGGCAAGCGAGATCAGCCTGAGGTAGGGCGTAGCACCTGCCAGCGCTTCGTCCGAACGGCCGTCGGCAGCCAGTTTCTGCAGGAAGCGGGTCGCTTGCGTCAGATCGCCAAGTGCTGCGTCGAGAGCATCGGCGGCGCGGCCGAAACCCTGCAGGTTCGAGGTTCGCACCGCTCCGGCCACATCAGCCAGTTCGGCGATGAAGCCGTGCACATGGTCGCCGCCACCGAGCGGCAGCTTGCGCATCACCAGATCGATCGCCTGGATGCCATTGGTGCCTTCATAGATCGGTGCGATGCGGGCATCGCGGTAGAAGGCGGCCGCACCTGTCTCCTCGATGAAGCCCATACCGCCATGCACCTGGACGCCGAGCGAGGCAACCTCGACGCCTACATCCGTCGAAAAAGCCTTGGCCAGCGGCGTCAGCAGATTGGCGCGGTCGCGCCAATGCGCCGCCTCGTCGCCGTCCGAGACGCGTGCCAGATCGATGGCATAGGCACAGGAATAGCTGATCGCCCGCGCGATCTGGGTCAGCGCCTTCATGGCCAGGAGATTGCGCTGCACGTCGGGGTGGTGGACGATCGGCGCCATGCCGGTGCCAGTATAGCTTGCCGCCTTGCCCTGCCGGCGGTCGTTGGCATAGGCAATCGCCTTCTGCGTTGCGGCCTCGGCTACCGCGACGCCCTGCATGCCGACACACAACCGCGCATTGTTCATCATGGTGAACATGCAGGCGAGGCCCTTGTTCTCCTCGCCGATCAGCCAGCCGATGGCGCCAGATTTCGCGCCCTGAAAGCCGTCGCCATAGATCATGGTGCAGGTTGGCGAGGCATGGATGCCGAGCTTGTGCTCCAGGCCGGAACAGAAGACGTCGTTGCGCGCGCCCAGCGAACCATCGTCACCGACCAGGAATTTCGGCACCAGGAACAGCGAGATGCCGCGCGTGCCGGCCGGCGCGTCTGGCAGCCGCGCCAGGACCAGGTGGATGATGTTGTCTGTAAAATCGTGCTCGCCATAGGTGATGAAGATTTTTTGGCCGAAGATGCGGTAGCTCCCGTCACCGGCCGGCTCGGCGCGGGCGCGCAAGGCGGCGAGGTCCGAACCGGCCTGCGGCTCGGTCAGGTTCATCGTGCCCATCCATTCGCCCGACACGAGCTTTTCGAGATATTTTCCCTTGAGGTCTTCGGAGGCGTGCTTGTCGAGCGCTTCGACCGCACCCATGGTCAACGTCGGGCCGATACCGAAGGCCATGGCGGCGGAGTTCCACATTTCGAGCGCGGCGACGCCGAGCATGGTCGGCAGCGCTTGGCCGCCATAGGCTTCAGGCCCGGAGAGTGCATTCCAGCCGCTATCGATCCAGCGGCGATAAAGTTCCTTCCAACCAGGCGGCGTGGTGACGGCGGCGTCCTTCAGCACGGCCCCTTGCTGATCGCCGATCTTGTAGAGCGGCGCCACCTCTTCGGTGGCGAAGCGGCCGGCCTCGCCCAGAACGGCATCGACCAGATCCTCAACGAGATCACCGAACCTGCCGGCATCAAGCGCCGATTTCATGCCAGCCACGTGCTTGAGCGTAAACGCGATATCCTCGACCGGTGCCCGATACATGCCGCTTCCTCCTCCCGATACATCGGCCCTGCCAACCCTAGAGTCGGTGCCGCTACAAACCATCCGCCCTTTGGGCGATCTCCCATCTTCTTTTTACGTAAACGTCAAATTTTGTCACGCGGATTTTGCAATCGCAGCGGCGCGTATTAAATTCAGTCGACGCCGGATCAAGTCGACCGGTGATAGATCAAAAACCACGCAACCGGAACCATCCCATGCTTGCCAGACCCGACACCTACCGCTGCATTGAATGCGGCCTGTCCTATCGCGCGGCGGGGTTCTGGTATCATGAGGGCAGACTGGAACACGCGCCGCCTACTGGTCGGATCGCGGCATATTGTGCTCGCCGCAATGCTGGCTGGCCCACCACCGCAAACGCGCGGCCGATGGCACGTTGCGGCAAGAGCCAGCGCCTGACCCGTTTGAGGTTCAGCCATTCACGCAACGCTGAACGGGGCGCTTGATATGTACGGTCAAAACCCGTACATATCGCACTAGAGGTGATCGTGATGCCAAACCAACAGACCCGTACCGCCCGTCTCGAAGCTCGGATCTCACCGGATATGCTGAGTGTGGTGAAACGTGCCGCCGAAATCCAGGGCCGCAGCGTCAGCGACTTCGTGGTCTCCGCAGCGCAGGAAGCTGCACAACGCACCATTGAGGAGACTGCTATCATCCGCCTGTCCATCGAGGATCAGCACGCTCTGGTAGAAGCCATTCTCAATCCACCCGAACCCAATGAAGCGCTGCGCAAAGCTGCCGACGCCTACAAGCGACTTGTCGTCGAATCCCGGTGAGTCTAGACCTGATCATCGAGCCGCTGGGCGGATCGTATGATCGTAAGGTATTCAGTTGTGGCGTGCTGGCACTCGACCACTATCTACGCGAGCAGGCGAGCCAGGACGTCAAACGCCGAGTCAGCAACTGCTTTGTCGCCGCAGACCGTGATGTCGATCTCATTGCCGGATATTACACTCTTGCAGCGTCAAGCGTGCCCATAGCTTCGCTGCCACAAGACCTGACAAAACGCCTACCGCGCTATCCAGTCCTGCCCGCCATATTGATCGGAAGGTTGGCAGTCGATACCCGATATCAGGGACAACGAGTTGGATCGATACTGATCGTGGATGCGCTCCGGCGCTGCGCCCAAGCTGCTCCTGCCTGCTTCGCGCTGATCGTCGACGCCAAGGACGACAAGGCCGCGGCTTTTTATCGCAAACATGGTTTCACGCCATTTCAAGACCGTCCGTTGTCGATGTTCCTATCTGTAGCGACGGCGTTGAAGCTGTTCGACTGACGCACCGCATTGCCTTGAAAGCACTTCCTTAACCATAGCGGTTCAGCATCTGTCTTTGATCAACGGGGATTCCCTGTTTGCAAAGGACGGCGCGCCTCCTTCGCCGCACAGCGCTTCTCGCATTTGCGGCGACGATGGCGCTGTCGATGGCGGCAAAGGCCTCGGATTTTTCCGAGCCGTGGAAGAACGCCGACCGTGCCCTGGTCGTCGATGCCTACGAATACAATTCCATCGACTGGGCCCAGCTCGCCACCGACAAGCGGGTGGTCGGCTTCATCAATAAGGCATCCGACGGCATGCCGCCGCCCTATTTCTGTTTGGGCGACGACACCGAGGTGAAACTGTGCAAGGCGCTGTGGAAGCGCCATGCGGTGACGCGCGAGCTGTTCCAGACGCGCAGGGTCGTGGCCAAGGCGCTTGGCCTGAAATGGGGCGCATATCATCTCGCCCGCCCCGGTAATCCGGTCGAGCAGGCCAATAATTTCCTCGATTTCGCCGAACCCGCGCCGGACGATCTCATGGCCCTCGACATCGAGGGCAACGATCCTTCGCAATGGATGTCACTGGACGATGCCGAGGAGTTCGTCCGCCAGGTGCATCGGCGCGTCGGCCGCTTCCCGATCATCTACACCAACGGCAAGACAGCCCAGTACATTGCCGACAACAGCTACAGATATAGGCTCCTGTCGCGGCTGCCGCTCTGGTATGCCCGCTACGTCAACGACATCGACGTGCATTTTCCGATGGGCAACTGGCAGGGCTACGCACTGTGGCAGTTTTCGGCGCGAGCCAATTGCGGCAGATTCCGCTGCCCTTACAGGGTCGCCGGTACGCCCAAGGACATCGACGTCAATGTCGCGCCGACGAATGCCGCCACGCTGCGTGCGCAATGGCCGTTCGGTGGGCTCATCGACGTGCCGCCCGACTATCTCGCCTCGATACCGCTTCCCGTCTCACGCGAAGCCGGCCTCGCCGGCAATGTCACCATCACCTACGCCTCGGTGGCGGCGCCGCCGACCTTCGAGGACATGGTTGTGGCGTTGGGCACGCGCTGGACGAAATTTCGCGACGGCTTCCGCATGCCAGTCGTGAAGACAGTGCCACGACGGGCGAATTACGGCATTGTCCAATATGTCGCGTGGAAGCGGACCGAACAGCGTTCTCCCGCGCAACTCGACGCCGCCTTTGCCGTCGCCGATCCGCTCAGCACCGCGTCGACCGAGATCGATCGCGGCCAGCGGTAGACTGCCGTCTCTCCAATAGCGACTTTAGCCAGCCTGCTCGCGCGCCACGGCCTGCCAGCCGATGTCGCGGCGGCAGAAGCCATCCGGCCAGTCGATCCGATCGAGCGCGGCATAGGCTCGTCTCTGCGCCTCGCCGACCGTGCTTCCCGTCGCCGTGACATTGAGGACACGGCCGCCATTGGCAACCAGCGCGCCGCCATTGATGGCGGTACCGGCGTGGAATATCTGGACACCATCGCTCGCCGCGTCGTCGACGCCGCGGATGACCGAGCCTTTTTCCGGCGTGCCGGGATAGCCCCTGGCCGCCATCACCACGGTGAGCGCGGCCTCGTCGTGCCAGCGCACCGAGCTATGCGCAAGCTGGCCGTCGGTTGCCGCGTTGAGCAGGACCAGCAGATCGTCCTTCAGCCGCATCATCAGCACCTGGCATTCCGGATCGCCGAAACGGGTGTTGTATTCGATCAGCCTCGGCCCCTTGTCTGATATCATCAGCCCGGCGAACAGCACGCCGGCGAAGGGCGCACCAAGTTCAGCCATGCCGCGCATGGTCGGCTCGACGATCTCGCGCATGGTGCGCTCGACCATCTGCGGCGTCATCACCGGGGCGGGCGAATAGGCGCCCATGCCGCCGGTGTTGGGGCCGGTGTCGCCGTCGCCGACGCGCTTGTGATCCTGCGCGGTGCCGAAGGGCAGCGCCGTGGTGCCGTCGCAGAGGCAGAAGAAGCTCGCCTCCTCGCCGGTCATGAACTCCTCGACCACCACCTCCGCGCCGGCGGCGCCGAAGGAACCATCGAAACAGGCATCGAGTGCGGCCTGCGCCTCGTCCAGCGTCATGGCGACGGTGACGCCCTTGCCGGCAGCGAGCCCGTCGGCCTTGATGACGATCGGCGCGCCCATCTTCTCGACATAGGCCTTCGCGGAGGCCAGATCGCCGAAGCGACCATAGGCGGCGGTTGGGATGTTGTATCGGGCGCAGAGATCCTTGGTGAAACCCTTCGAGCCTTCCAGTTGCGCGGCGGCCTTGGAGGGTCCGAAGACGCGGATGCCTTGCGCGCGCAGATCGTCGGCAATGCCGGCCACCAGCGGCCCTTCCGGACCAACCACGACGAGGTCGATCTTCTTGTCCTTGCAAAAGGCGGCAACGGCAGCGTGATCGGCGATGTCGAGCTTCACCAGTTCGGCCTCACCGCCAATGCCCGGATTGCCGGGGGCTGCGTAAAGCCTGGTCAGCAGCGGCGACGCAGCGATCTTCCAGGCGAGCGCATGTTCGCGGCCGCCGGAGCCGAGAAGAAGAACGTTCATGGCCACCTCTTGATGCCGATCTCTTAGAGCACCCGCTATTGCTCTCTGGACGACGGGTCAAGACATCAGGGTGCTTTGATCGGAATTGCGCACGGGAACGTTATCCCCAGCCGAATATGGGCGCCGAACACGGCGCCCATATTCTGGCTCGAACTCAGCCTGGTAGACGACCGGAAACCAGTCTTCACGCAATTTCTGTCCCGGCTGCATGCCGTGGCCATGATAGGGCGGCGAGGTGCGCCCTGGCCGCTCGACATAGCGCGCATCGTCACCGACCCAGCGCAGCGACAGCGCCCGGCGCCGCGCCGCGGTCAGATTGCCGCGCGCGCCATGCGCGGTCCTGAAGTCGAACAAGATGGCGTCGCCCGGCTCCATTTCCCATTCGAGCACCTTCATAGACGCATCCGTGTCCGGATCGGGCACCGGCAAATAGTCGCCCTCGCCGGCGTAGAAATTGCTGTCGTCGAGCCAGCGCACCGGCAGGATCATCTTGTCCCATTTGTGCGAGCCGGCGATCAGCCGCAGCGTCGCCTCCTTCACCGGATCGATGGGAATCCAGAAACTCACCGTCTGCTGGCCATCGACGAAGTAGTAGGGGATGTCCTGATGCCAGGGTGTAGGCTTCTGCGTGCCGGGTTCCTTGACCAGCACGTGATCGTGGAAGAACTGCGCGGTGCGCGACTGCATGACCGCCGCCGCCAGTTCGGCAGCCGGCGAGTTCCGCACCACGCTGACGAATTCGGGAATGCGCTCCCAGTTGCAATAGTCGTCGAAGAAACTGCCGCGACCGTTAGCTATATCGGACGCGGTGGCGCTGCGGTTCTGCATGTTGCGCTCGATGCCGGCGGCAATCGTGTCGACCCAGCCCTTGAAGGCGCCGCGAATGCAGACGGCGCCGTCACGCTGATAGTCGAAGCCATGGCGTTCTCCTCCTGGAATGAACCGACTATCGCAACCCGCCTTCATTCAGTAAAATGATAACTTTCCATCCGACACATAGAATATGCCTATGAATGTAACCCTCACGCAGTTGCGCTATCTCGTCGCCGTGGCGCGTCACGGCAGCGTCACCGGCGCGGCAAAGGTGCTGAACGAATCGCAGCCGTCGATTTCGGTGGCCATAGACGCGGTCGAAAAGAATTTCGGCCAGAAACTGTTCGTGCGCCAGCGCGGAAGCGGCGTTTCGCCGACATCGTTTGGCCGCGCCGTCGTGGCCAAGGCAAGGCAGGTTCTCACCGAGACGGACGAACTCATCGGCCTGGGTTCAACCAAATCGGCTGTCAGCGGTGAGCTAGTGCTGGGATGCTTCGAGGACCTGGCGCCGTTCTTCGCGCCGGCTCTGCTCCGCGCCTTTTCCGAACGCCATCCAGCCGTCAAGGTCGTCGTTCGCGACGAGACGTTCGAAACGCTGGGACGACGACTCGGCGATGCGGCCATCGATCTCGGTCTCACCTATGATCTCAGCCTGCCGATGCATTTTGCCCGCATCCTGCTGCGCGAACTTCACCCGCATGCGCTGTTGCCGGCGGGCCATGCCCTGGCGGATCGCCCGTCGGTCAGCCTTGCGGATCTTGCCGCCTATCCGCTGATCACGACGGACCAGCCGCACAGCTGGCAGCACATGCTCGACCTGTTCCGCAGCCGCGGCCTTTCGCCAGTGGCCGACATGACGACAAGCTCGTTCGAACTGCAGCGCAGCATGGTCGCCAACGGCTTCGGCGTCGCGGTCAGCTATACCCGCCCGCACGGCGACCGCAGCTATGACGGGCTGCCGCTGATCTGCAAGCCGCTGTCCGATCCGCTGCCGATGCAGCGGATCCTGCTCACCTATGACACGCATCAGCGTGTGTCGAATGCGGCGCTGGCGTTCGTCGAGGTTGCCAAGGGTTGGTTCGCCGCCCGCGACATCTTTGCTTCGTGAAAGGCTGACGGACGCTGCTCCCCCGCTTGCCGCTTGACGGTTTCCGCCGCTGCTGCCACTCCATGGACATGGAAACTATCCAGTCGAAAACGGCGCAGGGCCGTGTCGCCGATGCGCCGAACGGCCATTGGGTTTATCGCGTGCTGCCGCGCTCGATATGGCCCTATGCGCAGCTTGCCCGGTGGGACAGGCCGATCGGCTGGCAGTTGCTGCTGTGGCCGTGCTGGTGGTCTGCGGCCCTTGCGGCGAGCGCCTATCCGCGCCCCGGCGACCCGCTGCTGTCGCTGCTGCCGGCACCTTGGTATCTCGTGCTGTTCCTGGCCGGCGCCATCGCTATGCGCGGCGCCGGCTGCACCTACAACGACCTCGTCGATCAGGACATCGACAACCAGGTCGACCGCACGCGCTCGCGGCCGCTGCCGTCGGGCAAGGCGACGCGCCGGCGGGCATGGCTGTTTGTTGCCCTGCAGGCGCTGGTCGGCCTCGCGGTGCTCATACAGTTCAACAGCTTCGCCATCCTGCTCGGCATCTGCTCGCTGGTTGTCATCGCGATCTACCCGTTCATGAAGCGGATAACCAACTGGCCGCAACTTGTGCTTGGCCTCGCCTTTTCCTGGGGCGCGCTGATGGGATGGGCAGTCGAATTCGGCGATCTCGATGGGCCTGCAATCATGCTCTATATCGGCTCGATCCTGTGGGTCATCGGCTACGACACGATCTACGCGCATCAGGACAAGGAAGACGATGCCATTGTCGGCGTGCGCTCGACGGCACGCCTGTTCGGCGACAACACCAAATCGTGGCTGGCAGGGCTCTATGGCGGCGCGCTGATCTGCTTTGCCATCGCCTTCGCCTCGGCGCAGGCCCCGGTGGTGGCGCTGGCCGGACTGATCGCGGCCGGTGCGCATATGGCCCGGCAGATCGCTGTTCTGGATATCGACAATCCGGACCAATGCCTGCGGCTGTTCAGATCGAACAACCAGGTCGGCTGGCTGATCTTCCTCGGCCTGATCGGCGGCGCTGTATGGGTGGCGCTGAAGCCGCTGGTTTAGCGCTAGGTCCCTCGCCCCGGCCCCTCGCAGGCTCAGGGCGTTCGAAGCTCGAAAAGCCAAGCAATTGGCTTTTCGTCCGCTATCGCGGACCGCATCTCACTCCCGCGAAATGATTTCCTGGCCGTCGATGACCAGCCTGAGACCGAGGGCGCCAGCCCTGCGGCGAGCGAGGAAACGCGGGCGGCGCGTGTTGGAAACGCGGCCCTTGCGGCGATCCTGCGGCGGCAGCGTCTGTATGGCGGCGCGGAGCG
>NZ_JAMYSA010000048.1:0-48055 GCF_040321735.1 Mesorhizobium sp. M0293 | reverse complement strand
CCGGCTCGACCTGCGCAATGGCGGCGACAAGGATTGGGGCCGTTATCCGCCCTACCGCGCGCTTGGGTATGAAGCAGCGCAAAAGGCCGCTGCCGATTTCGAACTCGGCACCATCGGCGCCGGCACCGGTACGTTGACCTCGGGGCTGAAGGGCGGCCTCGGCTCGGCCTCGACGCTGCTGGACAATGGCGTCACCATCGGCGCACTGGCCGCCGTCAATCCGACCGGCTCAGCAACCATCAGCCGAACTCGCCATTTCTGGGCGGCACCGTTCGAAATCGGCGACGAATTCGGAGGACTTGGTTATCCCTCGCCGATGCCGGACGACGCGAAAACGATCCTGCTGAAATACCGCGACAAGCATATGGGCAGACAGGCCGGCGGCAACACCACGATCGCCGTCATCGCCACCGACGCGGTTCTCACCAAGGCCGCTGCAAAGCGCCTGGCAATCTCAGCGCATGACGGCTTCGTGCGCGCCATCTGGCCGACACACACGCCGGCCGATGGCGACCTGGTATTCGCGCTGGCAACCGGCACGAGCGGCATCGAACTCACCGCCGACGCGGCAATCGACCTCTATGCCGCGGCCGGCGCCACGATGGCGCGCGCCATCAGCCGCGGCGTGTTTGCCGCGACGCCGGCCGAAAACGATCTGTTTCCGGTCTGGTCATCGCGCCTGGGATAAACAGAGGCCCTCGATCATACTCGATCGGATTTTTCTTCCTCGAAGGTCACCGCGACATCGGAATTCGCGGACAGCCACACCTTGTTGCCGTCGACCTCGGCAATCAGGCTCACGGGAACATAATGGTGATGGCCCTTGTGAGCGCCCTGACCGCTATCGGCCTTGGTCAGCTTGATGCGCTGGCCGTCGACCTTGTCGACGGTGCCGACATGCACGCCATCGGCGCCGACGACTTCCATATGCTCGCGAATTTTGCTGGTGTCGGTCATGGTGGTTCTCCATTGGGACTGCCGACATTAACAAATGAGGGGCCGATTGGATGCATCGGCTTTCGCACCGCACGACGTTTTGATTCTGTCGTGCTAGTGGATTGAAACGATCACGGGGGGTGAAGACCGATGCGAATGCTATTTCTGTTTGCAGTTGCCCTGCTTGCACAGTTTGCGACCTCGATCGCCGCACGTGCCGGCGATGTCGCTGAACTTGAAATCCTCGGCTTCGCCAAGGACGGCAGTGTCTTCGCTTTCGAGGAATATGGCGTGCAGGATGGATCGGGCTTTCCCTATGCCAACCGCTACTACATCGACACCAGCACCGACAGCTTTCTCAAGGGCACGCCGATCCGGGTGCGGCTTGAGGACGAGAATGCCAAGCTGGACGCGGCGCGCCTTCAGGCCCGGCAAAAAGGTGAAGCCATCGTCAGTCAGGCCGAGCTGAGCGCCAACCGCGGCATCACCGCGGGTTTCAACCCGGTGACCGAACTTTCAGCCGATCCGCACCGGATGGCGGTCAACCCGCGCCCGATCTTCTCTCCGGTCGATCAGCCGCTCGAATTCCGGCTGGACGAGCTGGGCATGAACAACACCGAAGGCTGCGAGAGCCAGGGCGAGATCAACGGTTTTCGCTTGCTGCGTATCGAGGCCCAGGATGGCGGCACCACCAAGCTGCTGCACGAGGACAAGGCGATACCGAAAAGCCGGGGTTGCCCGAACGGCTATAGCATCGGCGCCGTGCAGACCTTTTCAATGGACAGTCTCAGCGCCTACGCGGTGCTGATCGCGGTGCGCCAATACGGCTTCGAGGGGCCGGACTTTCGCTGGATCGCGGTGACCGGCCGCCTGTGACACCTTTTGTTGTTCAACCCGCCAGGCGCGATCGTGCGCTGAACCGCCTTTGCCGCGCGGTACCGACGCCGCGCATAGCGTTTTTCGGCGCCTTGTTGTGGGCGGTGACGATGGGGGCCAGCGCGCTGGTCAACCTGTTCTTGAACAACTGGGAGACCCCGGCGAAAATCCGCATTGTCACCCTGCTGTTCGCGGTGGGAGCTGCGCTGGCCTTTCCGATTGGCCTGTTTGCCGCGAAGCTGGTCTCGCAGGGCAGGCGCTGGGAGGTCGCCTTCGCAGCAGCCTTTGTGTGCCTTGCCGCAGCAACGGTCGGCCTGACCTCTGGGCTGTTTGCGCTGCAGTACCGCTCCTACTATGCAGAGTGGCATGCACCTGCCTTTACCCACACCTGGGCCCTCCAGTTCGTCTTCACGACCTTGATTGCGCTCTACCAGTTCGTGGTGCTGGGCATCCGGCTTTATTTTCCGCTTGGTTTCGTGGCCTTGTTTGCCGCGAGCGTCTGGTTTGCGCGCCAGCAGCGTTGAGCATTTTGCTCGCCTCTGTTAGGACGCGGGCAAACCTCTCGATACGTCAGGACTGACCGATGATCCCTCGCTACTCCCGACCGGAAATGGTCGCCATCTGGTCGCCCGAAACCCGGTTTCGCATCTGGTTCGAAATCGAAGCCTATGCGTGCGATGCGCTGGCCGAACTCGGCGTCATCCCCAGGGAAGCGGCCAAAACCATCTGGGAAAAGGGCAGTGCGGCAAAATTCGATGTCGAGGCGATCGACGAGATCGAGCGCGTCACCAAGCACGACGTCATCGCCTTCCTGACCCATCTCGCCGAATTCGTTGGGCCGGACGCCCGTTTCATCCACCAGGGAATGACGTCGTCGGACGTGCTCGACACCTGCTTTGCCGTGCAGCTTACCCGCGCCAGCGACATCCTGCTCGCCGACATCGACGGCCTGCTTGCAGCGCTCAAGCGCCGTGCTTTCGAGCACAAGGACACCGTCACCATCGGCCGTAGCCACGGCATCCATGCCGAGCCGACGACCTTCGGCGTCAAGCTGGCGCAAGCCTATGCTGAGTTCTCGCGCTGCCGCGAGCGCCTGGTGCATGCGCGCGAAGACATTGCCACCTGCGCGATTTCTGGCGCGGTCGGCACCTTCGCCAACATCGACCCCTATGTCGAGGAACATGTGGCGGCAAAGCTCGGCCTGAAGCCCGAGCCGGTGTCGACTCAAGTGATCCCCCGCGACCGCCATGCCATGTTCTTCGCCACGCTGGGCGTCATCGCCTCGTCGATCGAGCGGCTGTCGATCGAGATCCGGCATCTGCAGCGCACCGAAGTGCTGGAAGCGGAAGAGTATTTTTCGCCGGGCCAGAAAGGCTCCTCGGCAATGCCGCACAAGCGCAACCCGGTGCTGACCGAAAACCTCACCGGCCTTGCCCGCATGGTGCGGTCGATGGCGCTGCCGGCGATGGAGAATGTGGCGCTCTGGCACGAGCGCGACATTTCGCACTCGTCGGTCGAGCGCATGATCGGGCCGGACGCCACGGTGACGCTCGATTTCGCGCTGTCACGGCTGACCACCGTCATCGACAAGCTGCTTGTCTATCCCGACAACATGCTGAAGAACATGAACAAGTTCCGCGGCCTCGTGCATTCGCAGCGCGTCATGCTGGCGCTGACGCAGGCCGGCCTGTCGCGTGAAGACTCCTACCGACTGGTGCAGCGCAACGCCATGAAGGTGTGGGAGCAAGGCGCTGATTTCCTTGAAGAACTGCTCGCCGACAAGGAAGTGACCGCAGCGCTGCCGGAAGCAGAAATCCGCGAGAAATTCGACCTGGGCTATCACACCAAGCATGTCGACACGATCTTCAAACGGGTGTTTGGATAGAATATTCAATGCGACTGGCTGTTATTTCAGACGTCCATGGGAATCTGCGCGCGTTGGAGGCAGCTCATGCGCGCATCAGGGAAAGTTCTCCGGATATCATTGTCAATTTAGGCGACTGTGTCTCCGGCCCGTTATGGCCCGAGGAAACCGCGCAATATCTGGTCGCCGAGAACTGGCCAACCGTGCGCGGGAATCACGACCGCGTGCTTGTCGAGCCCCCTGTTTCCGGGTTGGAAGATGTTGACGCGTTTACCCGTCAATGCCTCTCACCGGCGTCCCTGGCATGGCTTTCGGCATTGCCGATCACCTTGCCACTCGCTCCTGAAATCCTGCTCTGCCACGGCAGCCCCAGCGACGACGAGGCGTTCCTGCTTGAAGAAGACGGCGTCGACCACTTTTATCCGTCCGGAGAAAATCAGATCAGGAGCAAGCTCGGAAATACCGATGCCAGCCTAATCTTGTGCGGCCATACCCACACGCCACGCCTCGTGCATCTGTCCGACAGTCGGCTGATACTCAATCCCGGCAGCGTGGGCGTCCAGGCCTTCCCCGGCCTCACCGTGACCGGCAGCCCGCATGCGCGCTTCGCAATCGCCACGCGCAACAACGGCGAATGGTCTTTCAGCCAGCACGTGATTGGTTATGACTGGGCGCAGTCCGCCGTGCGTACGGCGGCAACTGGGTTCACCAGTTGGTCGCACGGATTGCTGACGGGTCACGCTGCCGGATCCAGCTATGAACCACCTAGCGGCATCTGAACCGGCGACAAGCCTCCGATCCTATCGGCCAGCCTTGCCGGGAACAGTCCTGATGACCGTGCCCCAGGGATCTTCGCGGGTTACCGGGCTGGTCACATTGTCCGAGCGCATTTCAACCCAGGCCAGGCCCGACCGCGTGGAATCGCGGCGGCCGGCGCCCGAACTCTGCCAGGCGTTGGCGCCGATGTGGTGGTGATAGCCGCCGGACGACAGGAACACCGCCTGGCCGCCATATTTCGCCACCGTGTCGAAGCCGAATTCCTGGTTCCACCAGGCTTCGGCGTCTTCCGGCCTGCCGACACGCAGGTGAACATGGCCGACAATGCTGTTTTCCGGCGCTCCCTGCCAGCCGGCGTCGCCCGCCGGCACTTCGGCAACGACAGACGGAATGTTCAGCCGTTCGGTCGCCATCGCGATCTTGTCGCCATTCCACTTCCAATCCTGCGAGCGGCGGTCGGCATAGATCTCGATGCCGTTGCCCTCGGGATCGGTCAGATACAGCGCTTCGCTGACCAGATGGTCGGAGGCACCCTCGATAGCGATCTTGTCGGCGATGGCATGGTTGATCCAGCGACCGAGATCGGCGCGGCTGGGCAGCAGGAAGGCGGTGTGGAACAGCCCGGCGCTGCGCGGATCATCCGGCTTTGCCGAAGGATCGGCCTCGATGACCAGCAAGGGACGGTTGGCGGCGCCCAGCGTAATCGCACCGTCGGCACGGCTCAATTCCTGCAGACCGACGACGCTGCGGTAATATGCGGCAAGACTTTCGGCATCGCGCGCTTTCAACCCAACGCGGGCAACGCTGACCGGCGTGGTGGCGGCAAAGGGCAGTTCACTCATCAAATGCTCCGTTCGACCGGCCTGTGATGAAGCTCCCAAGGTGAGAAGCCCCGCGCCGCCAATCATCATACGTCGTGTCAGTTCCAAAGTCAGGGTTCCCGCACACGGCTGTTTCTTTTCGTGACCACAGATCGTCCATCGGCATCGTTCACACAAGACGCGAAGAAGCGAACATCGTGTTCACTATCAAGAACGCCGTTCATGGCCATTGCATGAAGCGACGCCCCTCGCTATCTCAGCGCCATGAAGGTCAAGGAAGCAGATATTCTCATCGTGCCGGGCTACACCAACTCCGGCCCCGACCATTGGCAGAGTCGCTGGCAGTCGAAGCTGTCGACGGCGCGCAGGGTCGAGCAGGCGGAGTGGTCGAAGCCGGTGCGCGAGGACTGGACGGACAATGTTGCCAAGGCGGTCAACGAAGCGGAGCGTCCGGTCGTCATCGTCGCGCACTCGCTCGGCGTGGCCACGGCGGTGCAAGCCATCCCACAGTTCCGCAAGCCGGTTGCCGGAGCCTTCTTCGTGGCGCCGCCCGATGTCGCCAATCCGGAGATCAGGCCGAGGCATCTGATGACCTTCGGCCCCTACCCGCGCGAGCCGCTGCCTTTTCCGTCCATCGTGATCGCCAGCCGCAACGATCCGTTCTGCGCTTTCGATGTCGCCGAGGACATTGCCGGAGCGTGGGGTTCGCTGTTCGTCGATGCCGGCGAAACCGGTCACCTCAACGCGGATTCGGGCTTTGGTCCGTGGCCCGAAGGCTCGATGACCTTCGCCAAATTCCTGACGGACCTGAAGGCCTGAGCTCCCTCAGGACCCGATCGAATCCCTGACGCTGTTGATCAGGGTTTTTGCACCAAGCCCGATCAGCGCGTGTTCCGAGCCCATGGCCAGCAGGCGGTAGCCCATCGCCACGACACGACCGGCAATTGCCGGGTCGACAACATAGATCGCCGCATGTTTGCCGGCCTTGCGTGTGCGCACGGCGACCGACGCCACCGTCTCCATCATGCTTTCCAGCGTCGAATTGACCGTGGCGCCATTGCTCCAGGCGATCGAGAAATCCGACGGGCCAAGGAAGATGCCGTCGATGCCGGGCGTGTCGAGAATGCCGTCGAGGGCATCGAGGGCGGCGCGCGTCTCGACCATGGCGAAGGCCATGGTGCGCTGGTTGGTGTCGCGCAGCCATTCGGCCTGGTCGCCCTTGCCGTGGCGTGGAAAAGCGTAGGTCGGGCCCCAGGAACGCTCACCGAGCGGCGGGTATTTCATGGCGGCGGCGAACAGTTTTGCGTCAGCCACCGAATTCACCATCGGCGCAATGACCGCCTCGGCGCCAAAATCGAGCGCGCGGCTTGCCATGTCGAAACGGCCGACGGGAATGCGCACCAGCGCCGGCTTGCCGGCAGCGAGCACCGGCACCAGACCGCGCAGCACGCTGTCCTCGTGATGGCCGCCATGCTGCATGTCGAGCGTGACGGCATCAAAGCCCTGCTTGGCGACGATTTCGACGGTCAAGGCATCCGGTACGCCGGACCATGCGGTGAACAGCGTTTCATCGGCCGCGAGGCGGGACTTCAGGGACATGACACTTTCCTTGTTAACGATCGCAGTTCAGCCGGAAACCGCGGCAAAGGCAAAGAAAAACCGCCCGGATAGGCCGGGCGGTCGATTGGTCCAATCATTCTTTCGTCTGTCGCAGCTTCTTTATCGCAAAACCGTGGGACACTTTTGCGGAACCTGCTTCGGTCGGATCAGGTGTTCTTGATCTGCTCGATCGCCTGCGCCATCAGCTCGTCCATGGTACGGCGGATCTGATGGTCCGACTGGTCGATGCCGGCCGCATCGAAATCCTTGCGGATCTTGCGGAACACGTCGTGATCGCCGGCTTCCTCGATGTCGGAAACAACCACTTCCCTGGCATAGGCGTCAGCGTCGGTGCCGGACTTTCCGAGCTTTTCGGCGGCCCACAGGCCGAGCGCCTTGTTGCGGCGCGCCGAGGCCTTGAACCGAAGTTCCTCGTCGAAAGCAAACTTGCGCTCGAAGCCCTCTTCGCGGTCTTTCATGCTGTTCATGGCGTCCCTCCGGGTCAAATTCGATTCGTCGGCAGTGAATATGTGTGTTGCAGATGCACAAACCAAAAGGTCGCGGGCCGGTCAATACGCTTCGTTGCATGCTGCGCTGCGGCATTTCAGTCCCGAAAGCGGTTGATTGGAAGGATTTGCCGATTGAGCAAACGATGTGATTGGGATAGACCCGGCATTGAACCCTACCGTAGCCGCACTATTTCAGGCAGACGGACAGGAAATGGTCTGATACCGCCTGTCCGGAACCCCAGAGAAAAAATCAGATGAAAAATCGCCGCCGCATTTATGAAGGCAAGGCCAAGATCCTCTATGAGGGACCCGAGCCGGGTACGCTCATCCAGTTCTTCAAGGACGACGCAACCGCGTTCAACAAGAAGAAGCATGAAGTCGTCGACGGCAAGGGTGTGCTCAACAACCGTATTTCCGAGCACATATTCAACCATCTCAACCGCATGGGCATCCCGACCCATTTCATCCGCCGGCTCAACATGCGCGAGCAGCTGATCAAGGAAGTCGAGATCATTCCGCTCGAAATCGTCGTGCGCAATGTCGCCGCCGGTTCGCTGTCCAAGCGCCTCGGCATCGATGAAGGCACCGTTTTGCCGCGTTCGATCATCGAATTCTACTACAAGGCAGACGCGCTCGACGATCCGATGGTGTCGGAAGAGCACATCACCGCGTTCGGCTGGGCGAGCCCGCAGGAGATCGACGACGTCATGGCGCTGGCCATCCGCGTCAACGACTTCCTCTCCGGCCTGTTCATGGGCGTCGGCATCCAGCTCGTCGACTTCAAGATCGAATGCGGCCGCCTGTTCGAGGGCGACATGATGCGTATCGTCGTCGCCGACGAGATTTCGCCGGATTCCTGCCGCCTGTGGGACGTGGCGACGCATGACAAGCTCGACAAGGACCGTTTCCGCCGCGACATGGGCGGCCTCGTCGAAGCCTATCAGGAAGTTGCCCGCCGCCTCGGCATCATGAACGAGAACGAGCCGCCGCGCCCCACCGGCCCGGTGCTTGTCGCCTCGACCGACGGCCTCAAAGGCAAGCCGCACTGAATAGCGGCTTGCAACCCGATAGTCAGAACAGGAGCATGTCCAGCGTGATCAAGGCCCGCATTACCGTCACACTCAAGAACGGCGTGCTCGACCCGCAAGGCAAGGCGATCGAACACGCGCTGTCGGGCCTGGGCTTTGGCGGCGTGGGCGCGGTGCGGCAGGGCAAGGTGTTCGACGTCGAGCTGGCGGAAAGCGACAAGGCCAAGGCGGAGGCGGACCTCAAGGCGATGTGCGACAAGCTGCTGGCGAACACGGTAATTGAGAATTATAGTGTGACGCTTACCTGAGGTTGTGTCGGAGGCACTATGTCGGAAGCCACGAATGACTTGATGTTCGAGCTTCTGAAGCGCGTGCATCATGAAATTGGTGAACTTCGTCAGGATGTGTCCGAGGTGAAGCGTGAGTTGAACGTGCTTCGAGGCCATATGGTCGCAATACAAAGCGATATTCATAACATCTATGGCATTCTCGCCCGTCACGACGACCGCCTCGAACGCATAGAACGTCGTCTCGACCTGCGAGAACTTGCCGAAGCACAGAGGCCTTACGAACCGAAATGAAATCAGCTGTCGTCCTTCTGCCCGGCCTCAACCGCGACCGCGACATGATCGCGGCGCTGACCAAGATTTCGGGAAAGCCACCGGTCACTGTCTGGCAGACCGACACCGAAATCCCCGATGTCGACCTGATCGCCATTCCAGGCGGTTTTTCCTTTGGCGATTATCTGCGCTGCGGCGCTATCGCCGCGCGCATGCCGGTCATGCGGGCGGTGGCCGAAAAGGCAGCCGCGGGCGTGACGGTCATCGGCGTCTGCAACGGTTTCCAGATCCTGGTCGAGGCCGGCCTGCTGCCGGGCGCCTTGATGCGCAACACCTCGCTGAAATTCGTCTGCCGTCAGGTGAAGCTTGAGATCACCAACGCCAACACCATGTTCACCCGCCGCTATCAGCCAGGCCAGATCATCCGCACGCCGGTTGCGCATCATGACGGCAACTATTTCGCCGACGCCGACACGCTTGCCCGTCTCGAAGGCGAAGGCCAGGTGGTGTTCCGCTATGCGGACGGCACCAATCCCAACGGCTCGATCAACGACATTGCCGGCATCATCAACGACCGCGGCAATGTGCTTGGCCTGATGCCGCACCCGGAAAACCTGATCGAAGCAGCCCATGGCGGTACTGACGGCCGTGGACTGTTCGAAAGTGCGCTTGGCATTGCCGCCTGAAATCGAGGCGGGCGTCTTGAAAACAGCCGGACATTCCTGTCTCTTTGGGGCAAGTCCGCTTTATGGGGGAGAAAAACGGTCATGAAACTCTATTCGCGACCGTTGTCGCCCTACTCGTCGATCGTGCGGGCGCTGGCCTACATCAAGGACGTGCCGCTCAAGATCATCGCGCCGCCGCCCGGCTTTCCCATCCCGGAAGAATTTCGCGCCATCTCACCGATGAACCGGATTCCGGTGCTGATCACCGGCTCGGGCGAAACGATCGTCGAATCGGTGGTCATCGCCGAGTATCTCGAAGAACGGTTTCCGGAACCGGCACTGCTGCCGCCCGATTCCAAGGACCGCGCGCTGGTGCGCATGTTCGCCCGCATCACCGATCTCGATGTGCTGACCCCGATGATGAAGCTTTTCGAGCTTCATTCCATGCCGAAGCGAAACAGTGCCGAGATCGACGCCCAATTCATCCGCCTGCACCGCGGGCTGGCAGCGATCGAAGCCCGAATGGCGCAAGGGCCCTTCGCGCTTGGTGACGATATCAGTTTCGCCGACGCCTGGCTGACGCCGACGCGGTTCATCTTCAACAATTTCCGCGCCATGACAGGACGCCACGACCTGCTCGACGCCTATCCCAAATTCGACGCCTATGAGCAGATCGCCTCGCAGCATCCGGCATTGTCGCGGGTGTGGGGCGAGATGACCGACGGCCTGAAGATATTTCTGTCCGAGCTTGAGATGGGTGCCGCTTGACCAGGGGCCAGACGATCGCGCTGGTTGCCGCGGCGGCTTTCGCTCTCACATCCTGCCAATCGACCCCGAAGAGCACGCCTGTGCCCTCGGGCAAGAGTGCAGCGCTGCTGGCCATGGAACAGGTGGCGATATCAGCCCATAAATGCTGGATCGCCAGCAAGGATCCGGCCTTCAAACAGTATCAGATGGCCAATGAACTGAATTCGTTCAGCGGCACGCCGCGTTTCCTGCTGGTGCCGGCCAAGCACTACGGCGGCAAACCGTTGCTGGTCGTGCAGGCGCAAGGCAATTCGAGCCGCGTCGACGTGTTCGGCCCGCTGATGAACGATCCGCTCGGCGCGCGCATCGGTTCGGACATTGCCCGCTGGCAAGCTGGCAATCCGGCCTGCGCGGCGACCGCATAGGGCCATGGGCCGTTTCCTGCAGGTCGCGGGTCTGGTCATTGGTCTGGCCGGGCTCGTCCTGCAGTTCTGCATCAGCATTCCGGCGTCGATGGAAGCGGGCCGCAGCCTGCTCGGCTCCATCATTTTCGTTTTCAGCTTCTTCACCATCCTGACCAATATCGGCGCGGTGCTGGTGTACACCTCGCTGCTGTCGCCCACCGGCTATGCGTGGCTGCCGGCATTCGCCGGGACGCGCATACGGGCCGGCGTTGCTGTTTCGATCGCCCTGGTCTTCATCATCTACGCCACGGTTCTGGCACAGCTTTGGCAGCCGCAGGGACTGTTCCTGCTCTGCGACGTCCTGCTGCACTATGTGACGCCGGCGCTGTTCGTACTGTGGTGGCTGATATCAGGCGCCGACGGTCGGACGCGGTGGAGCGACATTTCCTGGTGGGTGCTTTATCCCGTAGCCTATCTGATCTATGCGCTGATACGGGCGCCGCTTGCCGGCGAGGTGCCCTACCCGTTCCTGGATGTCGCCAGGAACGGCGCAGCCAGCGTCGCCATCTCGGCGGCGGCCGTCACCGGGCTTTTTCTCGTGCTGTGCATGATCGTCGTCCTTGCCGACCAAGGCATTGCGCGCACCAGGGCATCAAGCGTCCGATAGGGCTATGCGGACCTACGGTCCGCATTTCCTTTTTGGGCCATGATCTTCCCAAAAACCGGGTCAGTCCCAGAACGCCCTGATACCCTCGCGGTGGGCATCGCAGCGCGAGACGCCGATATCCTTGAGCTGATCGTCGGTCATCTCCAGCAGCACCAACCGACTACGGCGGCGCTCCAGCAGATGGTCGATCCATTTTGCCAGCGACCTGAGCACGCGTACCAGGCGGCTGACAAAGCCGCTCCGGTCCGATGGGCGTGCCGATTGGCCTGATAGTTTGGCGCTCGAATGACGGATTGTAGCGATTGTGTTCATTTTATTTCTGCCAGAATTCCAAATTGAACCTTTTTTGGCGCAATGCTGATATGTATTGACTCACAATTCGGTGCAATATAGAAAATTGTCACCATGACAACTTGGCTTCCAGATCTCAGTTCCGGCTCCGGCCCGCTGTATCAGCGCCTGGCGGATTCCATCGAAACGGACATCGACCGGGGGGTGATCGACGTCGGCGCCAAGCTGCCGCCGCAACGCGACCTCGCCTACGACATCGGCACCACTGTCGGCACGGTCGGCCGGGCCTATCAATTGCTGCGCGAGCGCGGGCTGGTGAGCGGCGAAGTCGGGCGTGGAACCTATGTGCTCGGCCAACGCGCCGATGGGGCGAAACCGAGCTTGCTGGCTCCAGACCTCAGCGCGGAAGGCACACGCCATATCGACGCGCCGCGCGGCAAACTGCGTTTCGACAGCACGGCAGCACCAGATATCGGCCAGGGCGCTGATGTCGCCGATGTTCTGTCGCGCACGGCGCAGGACCATCCGCATGAGATTTCGAGCTACACGCGGGATTTCCCCGACCGCTGGTACGAAGCCGGGGCCCGCTGGCTGTCGCGCAATTCGTTTCGCCCGAATGCCGACGCCATCGTCCCCACGCTCGGCACCCATGCCGCTGTGATGGCGGCGATCGCCGCGCTCACCACCCCTGGCGACTATGTCGCCTTCGAGCACCTCACCTACTCGCAGATTTCCCGCAGCGCCGGCCTGATCGGACGGCGCACCGCGCTGGTGGCGTCTGACGACGAGGGCCTCGACCCGCAGGATTTCGAGCGCGTCTGCGCGCAAAAGCATCCCAGGATGATCTTCCTGATGCCGACGGCGCAAAATCCGACGCTGGTGACCTTGTCGGCGGCGCGCCGCGAAGCAATCGCGCGTGTCGCACGCGAATACAATGTCGTCCTCATCGAAGACGATCTCTACGGCAATTTGACCGATGATCCGACGCCGTTGCTGGCCGAATATGCCCCAGAACGCACCATCGTCGCCGGCGGCCTGTCGAAGTCGGTCGCAGCCGGTGTGCGCGGCGGCTGGCTTTCCTGCCCGCCCGCCTACCGCCACCGCATCCGCGTCGCCCACAAGATGATGACCGGCGGCATGCCCTTCCTGCTGGCGGAGGTGAATACAAGGCTGGTGCTGTCGGGTCAGGCGGATGAGATACGCAAGCGCAGCATCGCCGAAATCCGCGCCCGCATCGCCATCGTGCGCGAGACTTTGGCCGGTTTCGCGTTCAAGTCACACGACAGCGTGCCCTTTGTCTGGCTGACCCTGCCCGACCCCTGGCTCTCCGGCACCTTCAAGAATGCCTGCCTGGAGCATGGCGTGCTGATCGACGACGAGGACGAATTCAAGGCCGGCCGTTCCGAGCAGGTTTTCCACGGCGTTCGCTTCGGCGTTTCGCAGCCAAGACAACGCAAGGACATCGCCGAAGGCGTTGCGGTCATCCGGCGACTTCTCGAGGAAGGCCGTGCCGGCTACGACAGCTTCTCCTGAGCCAATTCGCGACTGACGCGCCCTTCATTTCTGAAGCGTCGGCTTGGCGCCGAGCGGCCCCTAAATCCTAGCTCGGATCAGCCCTCTGCCTTGAAGTTCTTGGCTTCCTTCTCGGCCTTTTCTTTCCCGTGCTTCTCAGCCAACTCCTTGGCCTGCCCAGGCGAAACGTCGGTGGTCTCCGCGATATGCATAGCCTCCTTGTCCGAGAGGCGATTGTCTTTCTTGCCTTGCTTGGTGGCCATGTCCAAATCTCCTGATTGGTTGGAGACCTAACGGCCGGGATGTCATCCCGTTCCCAAATGGCGGTGCAGAAGCGGTTCACGAACGAACAACAACGTTCCCCACTGCCGCTACGTGCCGATCGATGGGCGCGCCAAAGCCGCGATCTCGTCGCACCCGTCGTCACCTTGTAGCTTTCCGCTGTTTTTCAGCATCCGATGGGGTGTATTGGCTCCCAAGCTTGCGATAAGACGAAACTCAAAATCCCAACGCGCCCCGGATAAAAATCGCCGCCCATGACCATTTCCAATTCCGTGCCGATCACCGCCGAACTCATCGCCGCGCACGGGCTGAAGCCCGACGAGTATCAGCGCATTCTCGATCTTGTCGGGCGCGAGCCGAGTTTTACCGAACTCGGCATCTTCTCGGCGATGTGGAACGAGCACTGCTCCTACAAATCCTCGAAGAAGTGGCTGCGCACGCTGCCAACCACCGGTCCACAAGTCATCCAGGGCCCGGGCGAGAATGCCGGCGTGGTCGACATCGGTGACGGCGACTGCGTCGTCTTCAAGATGGAGAGCCATAACCACCCGTCCTACATCGAGCCCTACCAGGGTGCGGCGACCGGCGTCGGCGGCATATTGCGCGACGTCTTCACCATGGGCGCGCGGCCGATCGCGGCAATGAATGCACTGCGCTTTGGTTCACCTGACCATCCCAAGACCAGGCACCTCGTCTCCGGCGTGGTTTCCGGCGTCGGCGGTTATGGCAACGCCTTCGGCGTGCCGACGGTCGGCGGCGAGGTCAATTTCGACGCCCGCTACAACGGCAACATCCTGGTCAACGCTTTTGCGGCCGGCATAGCCAAGACAGACGCGATCTTCCTGTCCGAGGCCAAGGGGGTCGGCCTGCCGGTCGTCTATCTCGGCGCCAAGACCGGCCGCGACGGCGTCGGCGGCGCCACGATGGCGTCGGCTGAATTCGACGACAAGATCGACGAGAAGCGCCCGACCGTGCAGGTCGGCGACCCCTTCACCGAAAAATGCCTGCTGGAGGCCTGCCTCGAACTGATGGCCTCGGGCGCCGTCATCGCCATCCAGGACATGGGTGCTGCCGGCCTCACCTGCTCGGCGGTCGAGATGGGCGCCAAGGGCGATCTCGGCATCGAACTCGATCTCGATAAGGTGCCGGTGCGCGAAGAGCGCATGAGCGCCTATGAAATGATGCTTTCGGAAAGCCAGGAGCGCATGCTGATGGTGCTGCGCCCCGAGAAGGAAAAGGAAGCCGAAGCGATCTTTCACAAATGGGGGCTCGACTTCGCCATCGTCGGCAAGACCACCGACGATCTGCGTTTTCGCGTGCTGCACCAAGGGGATCAGGTCGCCGACCTGCCGATCAAGGATCTTGGCGACAAGGCACCGGAATATGACCGGCCATGGGTCGAGCCGAAGAAGCCGGCACCGCTGGGCGCCAATGACATTCCGCAGGCCGATGTGGCCGATGCGCTGTTGAAGCTGCTTGGCGGACCGGATCTTTCCTCGCGCCGTTGGGTCTGGGAGCAATACGACACGCTGATCCAGGGCAATTCGCTGCAGCTTCCCGGCGGTGATGCCGGCGTGGTCCGGGTCGAAGGCCATGCCACCAAGGCGCTCGCCTTCTCGTCGGACGTGACGCCGCGCTATTGCGAGGCGGACCCCTATGAGGGCGGCAAGCAAGCGGTGGCCGAATGCTGGCGCAATTTGACTGCCACCGGCGCCCTGCCGCTGGCTGCCACCGACAATCTCAATTTCGGCAACCCGGAGCGGCCCGAGATCATGGGCCAGCTGGTTGGCGCGGTGAAAGGCATCGGCGAGGCCTGCCGCGCGCTCGGCTTCCCGATCGTCTCCGGCAATGTTTCGCTCTACAACGAAACCAATGGCCAGGGCATTTTGCCGACACCGACCATCGGCGGCGTCGGACTGATCGCCGACTGGTCGAAGATGGTGCGGACCGGCTTTGCCGCGCAAGGCCAGATGATCCTGCTGGTCGGCGCGCCGGCAGCCTGGGGAACGCATCTCGGCCAGTCGGTCTATTTCAGGGACATCCACGGCCGCACGGATGGCCCGCCGCCGCCGGTCGACCTCGATCATGAAAAGCGCGTCGGTGACCATGTGCGCGCTCTCATCGCATCCGGCATCGTCACGGCGGCCCATGACGTGTCCGATGGCGGTATCGCCGTTGCACTCGCCGAAATGGCGATGGCATCAGGCATCGGTGCCTCCGTCCCCGGGCTTGTCGGCACCGATCCCATTCCGGTCTGGTTCGGCGAGGATCAGGGCCGCTATCTCCTGACGCTGTCGATCGACCCGCATGGCGATGAATGGGACGCCATCCGCAAGCAGCAGGGCGAACTCGGCATTTTCGCGCCATGGATCGGCTCGACCGGCGGCAGCGCGTTGAAGCTTGGCGAGGCGCGGGCAATCCCGGTCAGCGAATTGACCGGGGCCCACGAAGGCTGGTTCCCCCGCTTCATGGATCAGGCCATTTGAGCAAACTGGCTGCCCGGGCGCTGCTTGCAGTCGTCTTCTGGCCGTCGCTGTTCTTCTTCTGGTTCCTCGGGCCGTTCGTCTTTTTCCTGCTGTCGACGACCTCGAGCGAGATTTGCGCCCGGCTGGAAACGCGCTCGCAGTTTCTTGCCGCGGCCAACGGCGCCATCCCGATGCTCGTCGCGCAGAACCTCATCTACGCGATCCCGATCATCTGCCTGGTGCTGTGGGGCCGCCTTGCGCCGGATCCGGCACGGGCAAGACATATCGTCAATTGCATCAAGCTTTTTGCCTGCGCGGTCGTCATAGGGGCGGCGTGGGAGTACGGCTCGTCGCTTGTCTGCGACGGTTACGGCCAACCGTTCTTCTCGCCGCTCTGGCGAATGACGAGTTATCTTCCCATTGTCAGCCTGGTTATCAACGTTCCCCTCTATGTGCTGGCCTTCAGCCTTGGCCGCGCGTTTTCGACGCGTGACGACATCCAGGGGGACGGACCAAGCACACCGGCCTAGGTCTTCCCTGTGGTTCTCGGACCGTCTTGCCCTTGGCGGGACAGAACGGCTTCAATCCGGACCGGAAAGGCTTTAGGCTCGCCCGACTCTCATCTCATGGCCGGCTACCGGCTGCTCGAAACAGGATTCTGCCATGGCAATGGATGCCCACGACATCGAAAAACTGATCAAGGACGGCATTCCGGACGCCAAGGTGACGATTCGCGATCTTGCCGGCGATGGCGACCATTATGCGGCCGAGGTGGTGGCCGAAAGCTTTCGGGGAAAAAGCCGCGTGCAGCAGCACCAGATGGTCTATGACGCGCTGAAGGGCAATATGGGCGGCGTGCTGCACGCGCTGGCGCTACAGACCAGCGTTCCGGACTAAGGCAGTCCACCCGACACGTAGGGACGGCCAGGACGCGCCTCAAGCCGCTTGGCCCAACACAGCCCATCCTTTGCGCCATTTCAGCCACGGCACGGCTAAAGTCTTGTTTCGAGCAATCGTTGGGTTTATTTGAAGGGAAATGTTTCGAGCCTGACTCCCACAGGCGGGAAAGGATATTCCATGAGCGGTATCAACGACTACATCGACAACGAAGTGAAGGGCAACGACGTCGTCCTTTTCATGAAGGGCACGCCCGGTTTCCCGCAATGCGGATTTTCCGGCCAGGTCGTCCAGATTCTTGACTATATCGGCGCCGACTACAAAGGCGTGAATGTTCTGGACTCCGCCGAGCTGCGCCAGGGCATCAAGGAATATTCCAACTGGCCGACGATCCCACAGCTCTACGTCAAGGGCGAATTCGTCGGCGGCTGCGATATCATCCGCGAGATGTTCCAGGCGGGCGAACTCCAGACATTCCTCGTCGAAAAGGGCGTCAGCGTCAAAGGCGCCGCCTGACTTCTGTTTTCGTGCTTGTCGCCCGCTAAGACCGCCGCACAGTTTTGGGCGACGTGCATGAAACGCCAGGGCGGCCCCACCTCGGCAATTTTTATGTCCTGAACTCAGGACCGAGACGAGCCAATGCGCCGGCCCGCCGGCGCATTTTCGTTTGAGAGATCGGACTTGCCGTGGACCAGCCAAAATCAGCGCCGCAATCGGCAAGCAAACTGCCCATTCCACGCTGGGAGTTCATCGCGCTGTGCGCCGCGCTGATGGCGCTGAACTCGCTGGCCATCGACATCATGCTGCCGGCTCTGCAGCAGATCGGCGCGTCGCTTGGCGTCGAAAATGAAAACCACCGGCAGTACGTCATAACGGCCTACATTCTGGGCTTCGGCGGCGGCCAGCTGTTCTTCGGGCCGATCTCGGATCGCTTCGGCCGTCGCGCACCGCTTGTCGCCGGGCTGGTGATCTATGTCGCCGCGGCTGCGGCGGCCGCCGTTGCACCAAGCTTTGAAACACTTCTCTTGTGCCGGGCCGTGCAAGGCATCGGTGCTGCCGCCACCCGCGTCATTGCCGTCTCGATCGTGCGCGATACATTCGACGGCCGGCGCATGGCCGAGGTGATGTCGCTGATCTTCATGGTGTTCATGGCGATCCCGGTCATTGCTCCCGGCATCGGCCAGTTCATCATGCTGTTTGCAACCTGGCACTGGATCTTCGTCACCATGGCCGTCGGTGCGCTCATTGTCTCGGCCTGGTCGCTGCTGCGCCTGCCTGAAACATTGCATCCCGAACATCGCCGGCCGTTGACCGTCAACTCCATTGTCGGCGGGTTTCGCATCGTGCTCACCAACCGCATTGCAATCTGCTATGCCTTCGCCAGCACCTTCATTTTCGGCGCCATGTTCGGCTTCATCGCCTCGGCGCAGCAGATCTATGTCGACATATTCAATGTCGGCGAGATGTTCCCGGTCATCTTCGCCGGGGTTGCGGGCGTGCTTGCCTTCTCCAACTTTCTGAACTCGCGCCTTGTCGGCCGTATCGGCATGCGCCGCCTGTCGCAGAGCGCGCTGCTGTTGTTCCTGGTCATTAGCCTTGCCTGGCTGGTCGTTTCGCTGGAAATGAAGATGCCGCTCTGGCTGTTCATCACCTTCTTTGCCTGCGCCATGCTTCCGTTTGGCGCGCTTGGCGCGAATTTCAATGCGTTGGCCATGGAGCCGCTCGGCCAACTGGCCGGCACGGCGTCGTCAATCCTGGGATTCATGCAGACGTTTCTCGGCGGCATTCTTGGCACGCTGATCGGCCAGGCTTTCAATGGCACGGTGACGCCGCTGGCCGCCGGCTTCTGCAGCGTCTCGGTCGCGGCGCTGCTGATGATTTTCATCGCCGAGCGCGGCAAGATGTTCCAGCCGCAGAATCCACCCGTTTCAGGGCACATCACCGACTTGCACTAATTTGTTGTTTTTGCGCATGTCGTTGTCCCAAAACCGGAACCACTTTTGGGCGACATGCATCAGGACGCACCTTCAAGGGCTGCCGTGAAGCGAGGGGCAAGCATACGCCCCGCGATGGCTTCGCCCATGCTGTCCGAAAAGGGCAATGGCAGGGCGTCGTCGAGTGCCCTGAGGATTGAAGTCACGAAGGCCCGGCTGAGCCGGGCATCGGTCCCCAGATCGGAATATGTGGCGCGAGGCTTGCCGATCAGTGTGCCGTTGCGACGAAGCGAGAACCGCAGCGTCAGGGACATGCCGGCGGTTCCGGGCGGCGGCTTCCAACAGGCGTAGATTGCGTCGGACATCTCTTTTATCGTGTCGACGGGATCGGGACTGCGACAGCTGCGCTCTTGCGATCTTGCTTCGTGGGAGCTGGCAAACAAGGCGGCGGCAAGAGCCGCCGCGACGATTGCGAACCGAAGTTTCATTCGAGAGCCTCCGGATCTGCGTGAGATTGCAAAGTTCCTTCAGCCGGACACCGCCGGTTCGGACACTGGCCGCAGGACCTGATCCTATTGCGCCCAAAGCTCGCGGCGCAATTCCTGCCAGCTTTCCCGATCGGGCGCGACAAGCAGGCCGCCGCCGACATGCGAGGGCAGATAGGCGCTGCCATCGAAACGCGCGGCATGACCACCGGCCTCGGTATGGATCAGCACGCCGGCCAGATGATCCCACGGCATCAGCTTGTTGTAGACGACGAAGTGGGCATGGCCGCTGGCCAGCAGGCGGTATTCGTGCGCCGCGCAGCGATAGGCAAATTGCGACAGGATCTTCGTCTGGTTGCGCGCCAGCCGCGACCGCTCCGGCTCGGGCATGTATTGCCAGGAGACCGAGCCGGTCATTTCCGAGATCGGCACGGGTGCCGCGACATGTACTCTCTCGACGCTGCCATGCGCGTGCCTGATATGGCTGCCGGCCCCCCTGGCGCCGATCAGCCAGTCCTTGCCGACCGGATCGTGGATGATGCCGGCGACGGTCTCGCCCTTGACCACGACCGCCAGCATGACGCCGAACAGCGGCACACCGGAGGCGAAGTTGAAAGTGCCGTCCACCGGGTCGATGACGAAAGCCAGATCGGCCTCGCCCAGACCCTCTAGCAGCGCTGGATCGTCGGAACAGGCCTCCTCGCCGACGACCATCGCCTGGGGATAACGCTCGCGCAGCCGCGCGGTGATGAGCCGCTCGGCACTGACGTCGGCTTCCGTCACCAGGTCGGCGGCAGAGGTCTTCTGGCGGATGTCGCCTTCGCCCAGCCGGCGAAAGCGCGGCATGATTTCGGCTTTTGCGGCGTCGGACAGAAGGCCAGCGAGCCAGTCGATCGCGGTGTCGTCAAATGTCATCGGCTTGCCTTGTGCTGAGGGCCTCATTGAGCGCCGCGAAATCGAACAGGTTTCTGTCGAGCAGATGCGATGGCCTGCTGTTGGACAATGCGCGCAGCATCGTGTCCTTGCGGCCGGGCATGCGCTTTTCCAAGTCCTCGAGCATGGCCTTCATGGCGTTGCGCTGAAGACCTTCCTGGCTGCCGCAGAGATCGCAGGGAATGATCGGGAATTGCATCGCCGCAGCGAATTTTTCGAGATCGACCTCGGCGCAGTAGCTCAGTGGCCGCAGCACCATGACGTCACCGTCGTCGTTGAGCAGTTTTGGCGGCATGGCGGCGAGACGGCCGCCATGGAACAGGTTCATGAAGAAGGTTTCGAGAATGTCCTCGCGATGGTGGCCGAGCACCAGCGCCGAGCATCCCTCTTCGCGCGCAATGCGGTAGAGATGGCCGCGCCTGAGACGCGAACACAGCGAGCAATAGGTGCTGCCCTGAGGCAGCTTGTCGGTGACGACGGAATAGGTGTCCTGATATTCGATCCGGTGCGCAATGCCGTATCTGTCGAGATAATCCGGCAGGATGTGTTTGGGGAAATTCGGTTGGCCCTGATCGAGATTGCAGGCCAGCAATTCGACCGGCAACAGCCCGCGCCATTTGAGGTCGAGCAGCACGGCGAGCAGACCGTAGGAATCCTTGCCGCCCGACAGGGCGACAAGCCAGCGTTGGCCGGGCTTCACCATCGAGAAATCCTCGATCGCCTGTCGGGTCAGCCGCAGCAGCCGCTTGCGCAATTTGTTGAACTCGACCGACGACGGCACATCGGCGAACATCGGATGAAAGCCGCCCTCGATGTCGCTGGCTGGTTCAAGCGATTCGGCATCTGGCAGCATGTTCATGGCGTCAGTTCCAAAATCCGGGAGCAACGACGGTTCGGCACTTCGTTGCGCCCGGGATTAGCGGAGATGGCCGACAAAGAAAAGGCAGACAAAGAAAAGGCCGCCTCGACGGGCGGCCTTTGCATGGTATCGCAAAACGCATTCGCTCAGCGCGAATGGAATTCGTCGCTTAGCGCGAATAGAATTCGACGACCAGGTTCGGTTCCATCTGCACGGCGAACGGAACGTCAGCCAGGCCGGGGATGCGCGAGAAGGTCGCGACCATCTTGTTGTGATCGGCTTCGATATAGTCCGGCACGTCGCGCTCGGCGAGACCGACCGCTTCCAGAACGATGACCAACTGCTTCGACTTTTCGCGGATTTCGACGACGTCGCCCGGCTTGCAGCGGTACGAGCCGATGTTGACGCGCTTGCCGTTGACGTTGATGTGGCCGTGGTTGACGAACTGGCGGGCGGCGAAAATGGTTGGCACGAACTTGGCGCGGTAGACGACCGCGTCGAGACGCGATTCGAGCAGGCCGATCAGGTTCTCCGAGGTGTCGCCCTTGCGGCGGTCCGCCTCTTCATAGACCTTGCGGAACTGCTTTTCCGAAACGTCGCCATAGTGACCCTTCAGCTTCTGCTTGGCGCGCAGCTGCAGGCCGAAATCGGAAAGCTTGCCCTTGCGGCGCTGGCCATGCTGGCCGGGGCCGTATTCACGCTTGTTGACCGGGGACTTCGGGCGGCCCCAGATGTTTTCGCCAAGACGGCGGTCGATCTTGTACTTCGCGGATTCGCGCTTGCTCATCGCATTCCCTTTTCAAAACAACACACCCGGAGCCTCATGGTCCGGGTGAAGGAAACGCGCCCTCCTCTGGCCTCCGTTTTCGAGACCTGACAGGGTTTTCCCACGCAACGCGGCGGAAAACCCACGGGACACGTCATTTCAAACAAGATCGGAAACGATTAGGCTGCCTGATCTTGCGCATACAAAACAAACACCGGACATCGCTGCCCGGTGGTGGCGGCTGGTTAAACCGAGATTTAACCGGTGTCAAGCTTTTGCATGGCGCGGCGGAACGCGACTGTATACCGTCCCCGATGTCGATGCGATGCCGGATGTGGTGGGAGGTTGTGCGCCAACGGCACCAGGAAGTGACCGGAGCTAGAGGAGCATGACTAACATGAAGAAATTCTTCCTTACGTTGGCAGGTGCGGCGGTACTGGCCGGATCGATGGCAGTTGCACCAGAGCCGGCGGAGGCCAGGCATTGGCAAGGACACCGGCACCACCAGGTTTGCCGCATCGTGGTGAAGAAAAAGGTGGTCTGGCGGCACGGCCACAGACACGTCGTTCGTTACAAGGTGCGGCACTGCCGGGGGCGCTGGTAAGTTCCGGTTCGGCCTCAGGCGGCCACATCATCTCAAAGCCCGCGGTTTGGCCGCAGGCTTTTTTGATTTCTCTCGTGAACGACTTCGTTATGCGCTGCGAAGCATGCAAGGCCGAGAGCTAATGCTTCTTTTCCGGCAGCCCCTTGCGCTTCGTCTCGGCGAATTCCTCGAGCTGCTTTTCGCTCATCGATTCGTACATTCCCTTGGAAGCGCCTTGGAGTTCGCTCTTCTTCGTCTCGCCGCGCTTGGCCGACAAGGCTGCGCCGGCGGCCTTCTGCTGGGCTTTCGAGGTGGCTGGCATGGCTGTTTCTCCTTCATTGCCTGATTGCCTGAGGGAAACGCGACGCGCCAACCAATGTTCCGGATGTCAGGCGACCGTCAGGCCAAAGCCCTGCATGAGCCGGCTGGTGGCGAAGTCCATCTTGCCGGAGGTGAAGACGGCAATGTCAGGCTCACCCACCGGCAGCGGCCCGTCGACCGGTGCAAGCAGCGACATGGCGCGGCGGGCGATCGCTTCGGCCGGGTCGATCCAGTCGACCGGCCAGGGCGCGGTCTTGCGCATGCGATTGGCCAGGAACGGATAGTGCGTGCAGCCGAGGACGACGATATCGGTGCGGGCGCCGTCCTTCTCGACAAAGCATGGCGCGATCTCCTCACGCACGATCTCCTCGTCGACGAACCCCTCTCGCATGTAAATCTCGGCCAGCGGTGCCAGCCGGTCCGAACCGACAAGCCGTACGTGGCATTTCTGCGCCCATTTGCTGATCAGGTCGCGCGTGTATTGGCGCTTGACCGTGCCGGGCGTCGCCAGCACCGAAACAAGCCCTGAGCGCGTACGCTCCGCCGCCGGCTTGATCGCCGGCACCGTGCCGACAAAGGGATGGCCGGGGAATTTCTCGCGCAGTGCGTCGATCACCAGCGTCGACGCCGTGTTGCAGGGAATGACCGAAATCTCGGGCTGGAATTTTTCCAGCAGCGCGCCGAACAGGCCAAGGATATGAGCGTTGAGCGCCGGTTCCTCCCAGGCGCCGTAGGGGAACGCGGCATCGTCGGCGACGTAGACGAAGCGGCGATCGGGCATCAGCACGCGCGCCTCGCGCAGCACGGTCAGCCCGCCTATGCCCGAATCGAACATCAGGATCGGCCGCTCAGTCATTGTCGGTTCCCTTGCCGCCCAGCGGCGGCGTGTCATTGTCGTCGCCATTGGCGTCGGGCGCCCGGCGACCCATTTCCGCCTTGCGGGCGCGCGCGGCGGCCGCGGGCAAACGCCTTGGATCGTCGCCCGGGGAACCATCGCCGCGCGGCATCGCCGGCGAAAACCGGTCGAGCGACGAGATGATGCCGCGCAGCACCTTGAGCTCCGGTTCGGCAAAGCCGGGGCGTGTCAACACCGCGCGCAGATTGTCGACCATCTTCGGCTTCTTCGGTGCCGGCCTGAAATAGCCGCGCGCTTCCAAGGCGCCTTCCAGATAGGCGAACAGGCCGTGCAGCTCTTCCTTGCTTGCCGGCTTCATGTCCGGACCCGAAAAATTGGTCTTCGTCTCGTCTTCGAGGCCGGACTTCATCCATTCGTAGGACATCAGCAGCGCGGCCTGGGCGATGTTGAGCGAGGAGAAATCAGGATCGACCGGAAAAGTGACGATCTCGTCGGCAAGGCCGACCTCGTCATTGTAGAGGCCGAAGCGCTCTCGACCGAACAGGATGCCGGTGCGCTGACCCATTGCGTGACGCGCCCGCAGAAGCCTGCCCGCCTCCACCGGCCCACGCACGGATTTGAAGCCGTCGCGCTGCCTCGCCGTGGTGGCGAAAACGAAATTCAGGTCGGCGAGCGCCGAGGCCAGATCGTCGAAGACGGTGACGGCATCGATGACATGGTCTGCGCGGCTGGCGGCGGCGCGTGCCTTCTCGCTCGGCCAGCCGTCACGAGGGTTGACCAGGCGCAACTCGACCAAGCCGAAATTGGCCATGGCGCGGGCGACCATGCCGATGTTCTCGCCGAGCTGCGGCTCGACGAGGATGATCGCCGGGCCGGTGGTCACGAGGCCGCGCTGAAAGTCCGTTCCTGCCATGTGTTCCAAGTGATTGCGCTACGAAGTCTCCGCGTCCTGCCATATCGATAAGGCTTTTTGAAGAGTTGTAGGCCGGTTGGCAGACAAATAGCCTTATGTCGCCCTTTTGGGTTTGGTCGAAAAGCCCAGACGCGCTTCACTACCGGCTCGGGCAATGGTCACATGTGTACAAGCATACGAGAGTGCACTCTGCCGCCTCAAAAGATTGGTGAGACGCGGCATCGCACTCGTTGCCTCAACAACAAGATATCCAGCATTACTACTGCCTATAAGCCCACCAAGGCACCCCCAAACAGCTGACAGATTTATCGACCGGTTTATCTCTTTTTCTGGTCGCGATATTATCCTTCCGCGTGGATCATCTAGGCTCATCATGCTATTTATTTACTATGATGCATCGCGTCGCTAGGAAGCTAGATTAGAAAGGGTTAATATCAAAACCGCTTGGGGTTTAATGTGTATCGGCGAATGACATTTGGAAGACGGAGTGCGTCTTCCAGACTCACGTCGTTTATCTGCCTCCCAAGCATTTTGACACGAATTTCAACGGCCAACGAGAGCGTTGGCCAAAACCTCAGGAGGGGCAAATGAACATCGTACGATTTTTCCTTTCACTTGCTGTGTTGCTTTTGGCGTCAGTTTTCCTGATCGCACCAGCTTCCGCGCAGGCACCTCGGACGTGGGTTTCCGGCGTTGGTGACGACGTCAATCCATGCAGCCGCACGGCGCCTTGCAAGACCTTCGCCGGCGCGATCTCGAAAACCGCCGCCGGCGGCGAAATCAACTGCATCGATCCAGGTGGCTTCGGCGCAGTGACGATCACCAAGGCAATCACCATCTCTTGCGAGGATGTTGAGGCGGGCGTGTCGAATTCATCGACGAATGGCGTGGTCATCAACGCGGCGGCGACCGACATCATCGTTCTTCGCGGTCTCGATATCGACAGTGCGTCGGCTACTCCCGGTCTCAATGGAGTTCGTTTTCTTGCCGGCGGCGCCTTGCATGTCGAGGAGTGCATCATTCGTGGCAACACCGGTGCCGCACCGAACGGCGCAGGCATACTCTTCTCCCCGTCGGGCACAGCCGAGCTTTATGTCCACAACTCGACCGTCAACGGCAACAATGACGGCATTCGTATTCAGCCGACCGGGGCCGGTGTCGCGAAGGTCATGATCGATAGCAGTACGATCGAGAACAACAACCTTGCCGGGTTCAAGGCTGATGGCACAAGCAACACTGGCGGATCCAACACGACAATTGTAAACAGCAGTGCTTCAGGCAACACCAATGCCGGCATCAGCATATTCAATCCGGGCGGCGGGCCGGCCATCAACATCATGGTCGACAGTGTCGCCGTGGCCAACAACGGCGTGGCCGGTGGCCTGCGTGTGGACGGAGCGAATGCGACCGTGCGCATCGGCAGATCGACGATTTCCGGCAATGGCCTTGGCACGGCCATCCTGAACGGTGGGGTGATCTCGTCCTATGGCAACAATCAGATCAACGGCAACACCTCCGACGGTCCAAACCCGCCAACCATTCCGCTGAAATAGCTGACGGGACGATACACGCCACAAAACGCTTCGCGCGGGATGCCGCGCGAAGCAAGCAGTCGAAGCGGTTCGGGCCGGCGAGAGTTAGTTTTACATGCCTCTGGGTCAGGCCGGAAAGGCCAGCGGCTGAACGTTCAGTCAGGTCGGACGCATGACAGGCAAGCCCCTGGGTGGCGCCTTGTGCGCGCGTCCTGCCATATCGATCCATCCCTTTGAAATCAGCCACTTTACTTCGCCCTTCCCGGTTGCGCGAAAGTTCCGATGCGTGGATAAGTGAACAAAGCAGATGAACCGCATGTTCGTCCCTTCAAAAGATTGATGGGATGCGGCATCGCACTCGTGCTGTCTCAAGACATCCTGCCTATTACACCTGATGGCCGATCATGGCGCGCCAAACCGCCGACAAAAATCCAGGCGGGTGCTAACTGTCGGCATTTGGCGACATTTTCCTCTCATCTACGATCCGAATGCAAATTCTTTACTTTGACGCGTCGCGTGACTGGAAAAGCGAATTAGAAGGCGATAACATCCAGACCGCTTGGGGTGACGTGCAATCGACGGATGGTCTTTGAATATACGGAGTGTGCCTTGCACGCTCCTGTAATTTTTTCACGCCCCAAGTATTTCGAAACGGGTTTCGATGGCCAACGAGGGCGTTGGCCACAAGCTCAGGAGGGGCAAATGAACATCGTACGATTTTTCCTTTCACTTGCTGTGTTGCTTTTGGCGTCAGTTTTCCTGATCGCGCCAGCTTCCGCGCAGGCGACACGGACGTGGGTTTCCGGCGTTGGTGACGACGTCAATCCGTGCAGCCGCACAGCGCCTTGCAAGACCTTCGCCGGCGCGATTTCGAAAACCGCCGCCGGCGGTGAAATCAACTGCATCGACTCGGGTGCCTACGGCGCGGTAACGATCACCAAGTCAATGACCATCTCTTGCCCGGAGGTCGAGGCGGGCGTGCTGCATTCATCGACGAATGGCGTGGTCATCAACGCGGCGGCGACCGATGTCGTCGTGCTTCGCGGTCTCGATATCAATGGTGCGCCGCCGACCTCGCCTGGTCTCAACGGAGTTCGGTTTCTTGCCGGCGCCGCCTTGCATGTTGAGGAATGTCTCATTCATGGCAGCATTGGTGCCACACCAAACGGCGCCGGTATCTTGTTCTCGCCGTCGGGCACGTCCGAGCTTTATGTCCACAACTCGACCATCATCCGCAACAATGACGGCATTCGTATTCAGCCGACCGGGGCCGGTGTCGCGAAGGTCATCATCGACAGCAGCAGTATCGAGAACAACAACCTTGCCGGGTTGAAGGCTGATGGCACAAGCAACACTGGCGGATCCAGCACGACAATTGTAAACAGCAGTGCTTCGGGCAACACCAACGCCGGCATCAGCATATTCAATCCAGGCGGCGGGCCAGCCATCAACATCATGGTCGACAGTGTCGCCGTGGCCAACAACGGCGTGGCCGGTGGGCTGCGTGTGGACGGAGCGAATGCGACCGTGCGCGTTGGCAGATCTACAATTTCCGGCAATGGCCTTGGCACGGCCATCCTGAATGGCGGCGCGATCTCGTCCTATGGCAATAACCAGATCAACGGCAACACGTCCGATGGTCCGAACCCACCAACCATTCCACTGAAATAGCCGGCGACGGTCGGGCTCAACTCGATCCGGCCAGCGCGACCATTTTCGTCGATCTGGCGAAACGGTTCTCAAAAAGAGGCGATGCCCAGCCTGGCGCGGCATCGCCTCTTTTATTCACGATTGGTCCAGCAGAAAGCTCGCTGCTGCCCTGCCCTGGTTTGCACCACCCGGATCGCTTTGCTATAGGCGAAGTCCCTATCTTGGCGGGCCCGGCCCTGCCTTCACCCAACTGTTGAACGAGGCATTCTTTCCATGGCGAAAATAAAGGTGGCGAACCCGGTCGTCGAACTCGACGGCGACGAGATGACCCGCATCATCTGGCAGTTCATCAAGGACAAGCTGATCCACCCTTATCTCGACCTGAAGCTCGAATATTACGACCTCGGCATCGAGCATCGTGACGCCACCAACGATCAGGTGACCATCGATTCGGCAAACGCCATCAAGAAATACGGCGTCGGCGTGAAATGCGCGACGATCACGCCCGACGAACAGCGCGTCGAGGAGTTCAAGCTGAAGAAGATGTGGAAGTCGCCGAACGGCACCATCCGCAACATTCTCGGCGGCACGATCTTCCGCGAACCGATCATCATGAAAAACGTGCCGCGCCTGGTGCCCGGCTGGACCAAGCCGATCATCGTCGGCCGCCACGCCTTCGGCGACCAGTACCGCGCCACCGATTTCCGCTTCCCCGGCAAGGGCAAGCTGACGATCAAGTTCGTCGGCGAGGACGGCAAGGTGATCGAGCATGACGTCTACGACGCACCGGGCGCCGGCGTCGCCATGGCCATGTACAATCTGGACGACTCGATCCGCGAGTTTGCACGGGCGTCGCTGAACTACGGCCTGCTGCGCAACTATCCGGTCTATCTGTCGACCAAGAACACCATCCTCAAGGCCTATGACGGCCGCTTCAAGGACATTTTCCAGGAAGTCTACGAGGCTGAATTCGAGGCCGAGTTCAAGTCGAAGAAGCTGTGGTACGAGCACCGTCTGATCGACGACATGGTGGCTTCCAGCCTGAAATGGTCGGGCGGCTATGTCTGGGCCTGCAAGAACTATGACGGTGACGTCCAGTCCGACACTGTGGCGCAGGGTTTTGGCTCGCTCGGCCTGATGACCTCGGTGCTGATGACGCCGGACGGCAAGACGGTGGAAGCCGAAGCCGCGCACGGCACCGTCACGCGTCACTACCGCCAGCACCAGAAGGGCGAGGAAACCTCGACCAATTCGATCGCCTCGATCTTCGCCTGGACGCGCGGCCTCGCCCACCGCGCCAAGCTCGACGACAACGCCGAACTGAAGCGCTTTGCCGAGACGCTGGAAAAAATCTGCATCCAAACTGTCGAGTCCGGCTTCATGACCAAGGACCTGTCGCTGCTGATCGGCCCCGATCAGCCTTGGCTTTCGACCACCGGTTTCCTCGACAAGATCGACGAGAACCTGCAGAAGGCGATGGCCTGAGGCGCGAGCCCCGGAAGGCTACCATGGCCAAGCCCGCCGTCTACGGGGCGGATTACAGCGTCTATGTGCGCATCGTCCGCCTCGTACTCGCGGAAAAAGGCATCGACTACGCGCTTGTGCCGGTCGATGTCTTTGCCACTGATGGCATTCCCGCCTGGTATTTCGAGCATCACCCGTTCGGCCGCATCCCGGCCTTCGAGCATGACGGGTTTCGGCTCTTCGAGACGAGCGCGATCGCGCGCTATGTCGATGAGGGTTTTGACGGACCGGCCTTGCAGCCGAAGGATCCTCGCGGCCGCGCAACCATGAACCAGATCATCGGCATGCTCGACGCCTATGCCTACAGGTCGATGGTCTGGGAGGTCGCCGTCGAGCGGCTGGAGAGCGCCGCGCCCGACGAGAAGCTGATTGCCAACGGGCTGCGCCAGGCCGAAACGGTGCTCGGGGTGCTTACCTCACTCAAGGCTCCCGGACCGTGGCTGCTCGGCGACCAGCTCACGCTGGCCGACCTGCACGCGGCACCCATCATCGCCTATTTCCTCAAGGTCACTGAGGGGCAAAAGCTGCTCGCAGAATTTGCCGACATCCAGGCATGGTGGGACCGCATCGCAAAACGTCCGAGCTTGGCAGCCGGTTGAGAGGTATTCAGGCACGCCCATGGCTGACCTTTCTCACCAGGACGCGCTCACCGTTGCCAGAATAGTCAGGGTCAACCACGCAGGCGAGTTCGGCGCGATCAGAATCTATTCGGCGCAGATTCTTGTCGCCAAGCGCTTTTGGCCGGATTGCGTGCCATCATTGTCGGAGATGCTCGGGCACGAGCGCGTTCATTGCGCCGCGTTTCGCGCCGCCATGCCGAGCCGGCAGTCGCGACCGTGCCGGGTGATGCAATTCTGGAGCTGGGGTGGCTGGCTGCTGGGTTTTGTGACCGCCCTGCTCGGTCCGCAAGGCATCTGGGCCTGTACCGCAGCCGTGGAAGCAGCGGTGCACCGTCATCTCGACGATCAGCTTTTCTTTCTGGCCAACCGTGATCGCGAATTGCACGGCGTCATCCTGGCGATCCGTGAGGAAGAGCTTGCGCATCTCCATCACGCCGAAGAGCAGCTGAAATCGCCCGGCCCGGCGCTGAGCCTTGTGCGGTGGCTGATTTCGATCGCCACCGACGTCCTCATCTGGCTGTCCACCTGGGGCGATTCCAGCAGAATGACGCGCGCGCTGAAGGCTGCAAAGCAGGCCTAGGCGCTAAAGCCCTATTGCGGGCCTTGTGACCATCAGCCAGAGAATGGCAAGCACGGCGGCGAAAGCCGGGAAGCCGCACGCAAACCAGATGCGAAACAGGCGCTTTTCCTCAGGAGGAAGCGGCGCGTTTGCGCTGGCCGCCTGCCGCGCCAGGTTGCGGATGCGGATCTGGATCCAGACCACCGGCAGCCAGAACAGGCCGGTCACGACATAAAGCAGCAAGGACAGCACGATCCAGCCTTCGGAGAGCGGCCAGCCCGCGGCCTTCGCCAGCAGCACACCCGTGATCGGCTGCACGACAACGGCGGTCGCCGTGAAGATGGTGTCGGCGATGACCACCGTTCCGGCGACATGAGCGACGATATCGGCGCGGCCGGTGCGCTGCGCCATCAGCATGAAGAAGGCGATGCCGGCGCCGGTGCCGAACAGAACCGTGGCGCCGATGATATGCGCCCATCGCAGCATGTCGGCCCAGAGGCTCATCGCTCGTCCAAAATCGCCAGCGCCACCAGGGCAAGGCAAAGTGCAGGTACAGTCTTGACCATTGCTCCCAGAGGGTCGAGCCACAGATCGGGGGTGAACACGGTCGCCGCACCAAGATAAAACAAGGAGATGGCAATCATCCCCAGCAGTGCGAGCCGCGCGAAGGCCCGCACAAGAACAGCGGCTCCGACAGCGATGTCGGCGGCACTTCCGGCAAGAACCATTCCAAGGGCGAAGGCCGGCGACAGGCCATGCGCGACCAGAATGTTGGCCGCCGCATCCTGCCTGATAAAACCGACAATGCCGGAGACCAGCCAGAACAGCGACAGGACGCCGAACACGATCGGTTTCAGCAGCCAAAGTCGCGCAAACCATCGCTCCTGGACATGGGCCGGCATGGCGGCCAGCGTTGCTTCCAGCGGCTGCAATTTGTGATCCGAAATCTCGCTCCAGGATTTGGCGTTGCCGGTCACGCCACGCGCCAAAGCGGCAAGGGCTGCGCTGCGCAAAGGCGATCGCCAGCCAAACAGGCCAAGACCATCGGCAACAACAGCCGCGAGCCGGCCGAGAAAGGCCGGCATCGGCACAATGCGGGCTGCCGGCAAGCCAAGCCATGCACGGAACGCAGCCAGCACATCGGCGAGCGAGCGGGCACTGGCTTCGACGAGATCGACGGAGAGACGCGGCGGCAAGGATCCGGCGACCGCGCGCGACACCGCCTCGGCAACGTCGGAGACGGCCACTGTCTGGATCGGCTGGCGCGCCATGACGGCAGGAACAAAACCGGGAAAGGCCGCAAGCGCGCGTAACAGTGCCGTCCCGCCATAGGCGGCGGGCGCGATCACCAGGCCAGGGCGCAGGATGGTCCATTCCAGCGAGGAATTTGCGACAGCCTTGTCACCTTGCGCCTTGGTGCTGAAAAACGCATCCGCCGCAGCGGGATCGGCACCGATGGCGGAGATCTGGACGAAGTGGCTGATACCGGCCTGTTCGCAGGCAGCGACCACCGCCGTCACCGCGGCACGATGGATGGCGTCGAGGCGATCGCGCGGGCCGTCCTGCAGCGCGCCCGCCGCATTGACCACCGCATCCATGCCGGTGACCACCGGCAGCCAGTCTTCAGCGGCAAGCAGTCTCGCAATGTCGGCCGCAATCCAGCGCACCGCCGGCCAGCGCCGCTCGGCATCCCTGACATCGCGGCCGAGGCCGGTTACCTGATGCCCATCGCGCTGCAGGCGGCCGACGATGGCTTCGCCGATCAATCCGTAGCCGCCAAGGACGAGCACTTTCTTGCCGTGGCTTTCGGGCATGGGCGGCTTTCAGGCGGCTTCGAGCGCAGCCCTTACCGCAGCGATCGCATCATTGGCCCTGGACGCATCCGGACCGCCGGCCTGGGCCATGTCTGGCCGTCCGCCGCCGCCCTGCCCGCCCAGTGCGGCGGAGGCCACGCGCACCAGATCGACAGCGCTGAAACGGCCGACGAGATCGTCGGTGACGGCGACCACGACGCTCGCCTTGTTGTCCTCACCGGCGCCGACGAAGACGACGACGCCCGAACCCAGCGAGGTCTTGCCGGCGTCAGCCAGCGGCTTCAAATCCTTCGGCGAAACACCGGAAACCGCCTTGCCGAGGAAGCCGACACCCGCGACGGTCTCGTTCTCCGACGGCGCACCAGCGGTCGCGCCGCCGCCCAACGCCAGCTTCTTGCGCGCTTCGGTCAGTTCCTTTTCGATCTTCTTGCGCTCGTCGAGCAGCGCCTCGACACGCGCCGGCACGTCGGCCGGCGAGATCTTCAGCGTCGCGGCGACCGATTTCAGACGTCGGTCCTGCTCGTCGAGATGCTTGCGTGCCGCCTCGCCGGTTAGCGCCTCGATGCGGCGCACGCCGGCAGCGACCGCGCTGTCCGACACGACACGCACCAGGCCGATATCGCCGGTCGCCCTGACATGCGTGCCGCCGCATAGCTCGACCGAATAGGGCCGGTTGGCCTTGGCGCCATGCACGCCCGTGCCCATCGAAACGACGCGCACTTCGTCACCATATTTCTCGCCAAACAGCGCCATGGCGCCTTCGGCGATGGCATCGTCGACCGACATCAGACGCGTGTTCACCGGGCCGTTCTGCACGACGATCTCGTTGGCCATGCGCTCGACCTCTTCGAGATCCTCCGGCGAAATCGGCTTGTTGTGCGAGATGTCGAAGCGCAGACGCTCCGGCGCCACCAGCGATCCCTTCTGCGCGACATGGCTACCCAGGACCTCACGCAGCGCCTCATGGATCAGATGCGTCGCGGAATGGTTCGCACGCAGCCTGGAGCGCCTGTTGTGGTCGACCTTAAGCTCGACCGCCGCGCCGGCCTTGACCGTGCCGCTGGCCACCTTGCCGATATGGACGAACAGCCCATCGGCCTTTTTCTGGGTGTCGGAGACCTCGATCGAGAAGCCTTCGCCCGAAATGATGCCGGTGTCGCCCATCTGGCCGCCGGACTCGGCATAGAACGGCGTCTGGTTGACGACGATCGCCACCGCATCGCCCTTGCCGGCGCTGTCGATGGTCTTGCCGTCCCGGACCAGCGCCTGGATGATGCCTTCGGCAGCTTCAGTCTCATATCCAAGGAACTCGGTGGCGCCCGCCTTCTCGCGCACCGAAAACCAGACGGTTTCGGTGGCCGCATCGCCGGAGCCAGCCCAATGCTTGCGCGCTTCGGCCTTCTGCTGCTCCATGGCATTGGTGAAGCCGGCAAGATCGACCGAGATGCTGCGCTGGCGCAGCGCGTCCTGCGTCAGATCGAGCGGGAAGCCGTAGGTGTCGTAGAGCTTGAAGGCCGTCTCGCCATCCAGCATGTCGCCGGCATGCAGCGTTTCCGTCGCTTCCGAGAGCAGGCCGAGGCCGCGCACCAGCGTCTTGCGGAACCTGGTCTCCTCGAGCCTCAGGGTCTCGGTGATCAACTGTTCGCCGCGCACCAGTTCCGGATAGGCCTGGCCCATCTCGCGCACCAGCGCCGGCACCAGGCGCCACATCAGGGGATCGCGGGCACCGAGCAACTGCGCATGACGCATGGCGCGGCGCATGATGCGGCGCAAGACATAGCCGCGGCCTTCGTTTGATGGCAGCACGCCGTCTGCCACCAGGAAAGAGGACGACCGCAGGTGGTCGGCGATGACACGGAAGGACGCGACCGTCTCCTTGTCGGGACCGTGCCCGATAGCGGACGACGCCGCCTCGATCAGATGACGGAACAGATCGGTCTCGAAGACGCTTTCCACCCCTTGCAGGACGGACGCCATGCGCTCCAGGCCCATGCCGGTGTCGATCGACGGGCGCGGCAGGTCGATGCGCTCCTCCTTCGTCACCTGTTCATACTGCATGAACACCAGGTTCCAGAATTCGAGGAAACGGTCGCCGTCCTCTTCGGGGCTGCCGGGAGGGCCGCCCCAGATGTGCTCGCCGCGGTCGATGAAAATCTCCGAGCACGGCCCGCAGGGTCCGGTGTCGCCCATCGCCCAGAAATTGTCCGAGGTGGCGATGCGAATGATGCGATCATCGGAAAACCCGGCGATCTTCTTCCAGAAGCCAGCCGCCTCGTCGTCCGTGTGGTAGACGGTGACCAGCAGCTTGTCCTTGTTCAGCCCGAACTCCTTGGTGATCAGGTTCCAGGCAAGCTCGATGGCGCGCTCCTTGAAGTAGTCGCCAAAGGAGAAATTGCCGAGCATCTCGAAGAAGGTAAGATGGCGCGCGGTGTAGCCGACATTGTCAAGATCATTGTGCTTGCCGCCGGCGCGAACGCTCTTCTGGGCGGTCGAGGCGCGCGAATAGGGCCGCTTCTCCAATCCGGTGAAGACGTTCTTGAACTGCACCATGCCGGCGTTGGTGAACATCAGCGTCGGATCGTTGCGCGGCACCAGTGGGCTCGACGCGACGATCTCGTGACCTTCCTTGCGGAAGTAGTCGAGAAATGTCGACCGGATTTCGTTCACGCCACTCATGAATGCTGCCTTTTCGAGAGAGCCGCCGGCAAACCGGCGGAAAATGGGCTCTGCGTCTTAGAAGATAAGACTTGGCCTTTTAGCCGCCGCGCTTCACCCTGTCCAGAAACACGGAATTGGTCCAATGCGCAGCCTTTGCGGGCAGTTCGAACCCGCCTGGCTTCGCAGCCGAAACGCAAAACCGCCGGCGCTGGGCCGGCGGTTTCAAAACGCAATAAACGCGGAACTCGATTACATAAGCCCGAGATAATAGAACGCGATTATGGCCGAACTCCGGCCAACATCGCGGACGAAGCTGTTACATCGCGCCGGATTCTTCCTCGAAACCGTCGTCGCCACCTTCGGAGCCGCCATTCTCAAGGAACTTCTCGGCAATCAGCCCGGCATTCTGCCTGAGCGCCAATTCGATCTCGCGCGCGGTGTCGGGATTGTCGCGCAGGAACAGCTTTGCATTCTCGCGGCCCTGGCCGAGACGTTGCGAATTGTAGGAGAACCAGGCGCCCGACTTCTCGACCACGCCGGCCTTGACGCCGAGATCGACCAGTTCGCCGGTCTTGGACACGCCCTCACCATACATGATGTCGAACTCGACCACCTTGAAGGGCGGCGCCAGCTTGTTCTTGACCACCTTGACGCGGGTCTGATTGCCGACGACCTCATCGCGGTCCTTGACCGAGCCGATGCGGCGGATGTCGAGGCGCACCGAGGCGTAGAATTTCAGCGCGTTGCCACCGGTCGTGGTTTCGGGCGAACCGAACATGACGCCGATCTTCATGCGGATCTGGTTGATGAAGATGACCATGGTGTTGGAACGCGAGATCGAGGCGGTCAGCTTGCGCAGCGCCTGGCTCATCAGGCGGGCCTGCAGGCCGGGCAGCGAATCGCCCATCTCGCCTTCGATTTCGGCGCGTGGCGTCAGCGCAGCGACCGAATCGACCACCAGCACGTCGATGGCGCCGGAGCGCACCAGCGTGTCGCAGATTTCCAGCGCCTGCTCACCGGTGTCGGGCTGCGAGATCAGGAGGTTCTCCAGATCGACGCCAAGCTTGCGGGCATAGACGGGATCGAGCGCATGCTCGGCATCGACGAAGGCGCAGATGCCGCCCTTCTTCTGGGCTTCGGCCACTGTGTGCAGGGCCAGCGTGGTCTTGCCCGAGCTTTCCGGCCCATAGATCTCGACGATGCGGCCGCGCGGCAGGCCACCGACGCCAAGCGCGATGTCGAGGCCAAGCGAGCCGGTCGGCACCGTTTCGATCTCGACGACCTGCTCGTTCGCGCCGAGCCGCATGATCGAGCCCTTGCCGAAAGCCCGCTCGATTTGCGACAGCGCCGCATCCAGAGCCTTTGATTTGTCCACCGCTTTGTCCTCTACCAGCCGCAAAGAATTCTGAGCCATGATACATCACCCCTTGGTCGTCAATGAAGGCCGGACAATCCGTAATCCCTGCCTATTTGTACCTTTTTTGTTCTCGTTTGGCAAGAGGGGTCAAATATCTGAAAAACAACCAATATCCGGATTTGTTCTTTTTTCGTACCAGGAACTCGTGCAGGACCGCATCCCGCATCGGGCCAGCCGGCTCGAGTGTTTCGATCTGCCGAATCGCTGCCTTGCATGCGAAGTTCCGTCACGCAGTCTAGCGCTTGTGCGGCTGGAATAACAAAGGTCATATCGCCGGCATGCTGAAATCCGCGAAAATACTGGCCGTAGGTGGCGCCCATATCGACCGGCGTGGCCAGGTGTCGGGCCCCTACGTGCCCGCCGCATCCAATCCGGGCACGATGCGCGAGGATGTCGGCGGCGGCGTCTTCAACGCTCTGCGCAGTGCCGTGCTGCGTGGCGTCTCCGCGTCGCTGCTCTCGGTGCGCGGCGGCGATGCCGCTGCCGATACCGTTTCACGAGCCATCGCCGCGGCAGGCATTGCCGACCTGTCCGCGGTGTTCCTCGATCGCACCACGCCGAGCTATACGGCGCTGATCGACAGCGAGGGCGAATTGATCGTCGGCTTTGCCGACATGGCGCTCTATGACCTGGCGTTTCCCAAGCAGATCAGACGCTCCAGGGTGCGCGAGGTAATCGCGGCCGCCGATGCCATCTTCTGCGATGCCAACCTGCCGACGGCGGCACTGGAGCGGCTGGTTTCGCTTGCTGCCGGCAAACCCGTCTTCGCCATTGCCATTTCGCCGGCCAAGATCGTGCGTTTGAAGCCGGTGCTCGGCAATCTGGCCGTCGTCTTCATGAACCGGCGCGAAGCGATCGCGCTGGCAGACCTGGACGCGGCGGCTTCCCCGCAAGACATCGTCGCCGGGCTGAAACGCGCGGGGCTCAAGAGCGGCGTGGTGACGGCGGGCGGCGGTGCCATGCTGGGCTTCGATGACGCCGGCGTCTTCTCGATCCTGCCGCCGCCGCCAAGAAAGGTCGCTGACGTCACCGGCGCCGGCGATGCGCTGGCGGGCGCAACGGTTGCTGCCTTGCTGCGCGGCCTGCCGCTGCGGGTGGCCCTGCGCGAGGGCATTGCCGCGGCGACGCTGGCCATCGAAAGCGCCGACGCCGTTCCGGATTTCACCGCGGCGACCTTCGCGGAAGCGTTGGCTCTTGTGCCGGATGCGCAGGAAGTGGCATGAGACCGGCAAATTCATAGTGCCGGAGTTTTTTCGCGCGCCCAACCAGATGCGCTTCACTCCGGATTGGAGATCCAGATGACCCCAGAGACAGCCCGCCCCTTCATCGACATCCACGCGCCGGTGGCGCAGGCCCTGGCCGCCGGCCGGCCGGTGGTGGCGCTGGAAAGCACCATCATCACCCATGGCATGCCCTACCCCGACAATGGCGCCATGGCGGCCGATGTCGAAAAGATCATTACCGACGGCGGCGCCGTGCCGGCGACGATCGCCGTGGTCGGCGGCCGCATCAAGATCGGGCTTTCGGACGGCGAGCGCGAATCGCTGGCGATGACCGGCGACGCCATGAAGCTGTCGCGCGCCGACCTCGGCTTCGCGGTCGCGCAAGGGCGCACCGGCGGCACCACGGTCGCCGCCACCATGATCGCGGCGCATATGGTCGGCATAAAGGTGTTTGCCACCGGCGGCATCGGCGGCGTGCACAAGGGTGCCGAAAAGAGCTTTGACATTTCCGCCGACCTCGACGAACTGGCGCGCACGCCGGTCATCGTCGTGTCGGCCGGCGCCAAGGCCATCCTCGACATCGAAAAGACGCTGGAAGTGCTGGAAACGCGCGGCGTGCCGGTGATCGGCCATGGCTGCGAGACGATGCCGGCCTTCTGGTCGCGGCATTCGCCGTTCCGCGCGCCGCTAACCCTGCACAAACCGGAAGAGATCGCGCATTTCTACCAGACTCGGGCTTCGCTGGGGCTCACCGGCGGCATGCTGATCGCCAATCCGGTGCCCGAGAACCACGAAATACCGGCCGAAGAGATGGCAGGTTACATCGAAGCCGCGCAGAAGGCAGCGGAAGCGCTCAACGTGACCGGCAAGGCGGTGACGCCGTTCCTGCTGTCGAAAATCCTCGAACTGACCGGCGGCCGGAGCCTCAAGACCAACATCGCGCTGGTGGAGAACAATGCAAGGCTGGCGGCGAGGATTGCCAAGGCGCTTTAGGGAGTGCCGCCAAGGTCGGCGGGACAGCACCCCCCTCTGTCCTGCCGGACATCTCCTCCGATAGGGGGGGGTAAGTGACCGTAAGCTGGGTTAAAGAATAGCGCTGAAAGGGCCACAAAGGTTGACTTCTCCATAAGCCGGGTTTAATTCTTGTAAGCAGCAGTAGGCGTTTCGGTCTAGGGAAGCGTCTAGGGCTTGGAAAATCTCTTACACGCTCTTACAAGGACGCGACCGAAATGAAAACCGCTCACGCAAAGCTCTCGCCCGCCGACCGCGCAGCCCGGCTCGCCTCGGCCCTCAAGGCCAGCCAGCCGGCCCCCGGTCGCTACGCCGACGCCCGCAACCTTTACCTGAACGTCTCGCCGACCGGCGCAAAGTCTTGGGTTTTCCTTTGGCAGGCCAACGGCCGGCAGCGCGAGCTTGGCCTCGGCTCTTACACGGGTGCCGGCTCGACCACCTCGCTGTCGCTCAAGCAAGCCCGGCTGGCCGCCGACGCGGCGCGCGTCCAGATCGCCGCCGGCATCGACCCCATCGCCGCCAAGGTGCAGGCCCGGCTGGCCTCGGTCACCTTTGAAGCCCTGTTGGACGAGAAGCTCGCGACCTTGAGCAAGGACTGGAAGGCCAAGGGCGAAAGCATCGAGCAGGAAGACGAGTGGCGGCGGTCGCTCAAGAACCACGCCGGCAAGCTGATGCCGATGCAGGCCGGCCGGATCAACCGCGACGACGTGCTGGCGGTCCTCAAGCCGATCTGGATTGCAAAGGGCACGACCGCCGAGCGGGTGCGCTATCGCATCGAGAAGGTCCTCGACCTCGCCATCGCCAAGGGCGCGCATGCCGGCCCGAACCCGGCGGCCTACGCCGGCTATCTCGCCGAGCATCTTGGCAAGAAGGCCTCCAAGGCCAAGGCCGACAGCCACGCCGCCCTGCCTTACGCCGAGGTGCCCGGCTTCATGGCCAAGCTGCTGCCGCTCAAGGGCACCGCCTCCAAGGGCCTTGCTTTCACCATCCTGACCGCGACCCGCACCGACGAGACGCGCCTCGCCCGCTGGAGCGAGATTGATCTGGACAAGGGCCTCTGGGCGATCCCGGCTGAGCGGATGAAGGCCGGCGTTGAACACATCGTCCCCCTCTCGACCACCGCAATCAACCTGCTCCGCTCGGTGCCGCGCCTCGTTGGAAACGACTTCGTTTTCACCGGCAAGATCGAAGGCTCGGCGGTCGGCGCAACCGCTTTCAGCGACAAGCTCACCGACCCGGTCAAGAAGGGCGGCCTCGGCCTCAAGGGCCGCGCCACGGTCCACGGCTTCCGGTCCACCTTTTCCGACTGGGTTGGCGACGAGACCACCTTCGCCAAGGAAGACCGGGAGTTCTGTCTGGCGCATGGCCTCGACGCGGTTGAAGGTGCCTATCGCCGCGCCACGGCAGTCGAGAAGCGCCGCGCGATCATGCAAGCTTGGGCGAACTATTGCGAGGGCAAGACCAGCGTCGTTGCCCTGCAGGTGGCGGCATGACACCGCACCGCAAGACAATCGACAAAATGAACGCCCGCAAGCCCCCGGAGCCGAAGCGCGAATATGTCGAGATGCTCGACGGCCGGGTCTACTATTCCGACGACAACTGGCAGACGGTTTACTTGATCCCGGTCGGCGGCCGGGGCCACCGGATCACCGGCAAGGAGGCGGACCTCGCCCGCTTTCTTGCGGTCTCCCAGTCGAGCGCCGGCCCATGAAAACCGAGGAGACGGAAATGCCCAAATTTGCCGCTGGCGACATTGTAAGGCTCAAGGGTGGCGGCCCGGCGCTGACCATTGAATATCAAATGGCCGGGTCTACGGAGAGCGGTCAATACAGGGTCGTGTGGTTTGCTGCGGACGGCACCTTGTGCCGGGACGCGCTTACCGGCGATCTGCTGGACGCCGTCGCTCAGCTGAGCGCGGGCCCGTCATGAGGGACCACCTCGTCTTCCTGACCATTTTCGGGCTTTGCTTGGCGCTTGGCTGGGCATTGCCGTGGTTCTTCCTGCCCCACTAAGGCCAAGCAATCGCCGCCTCGTGCGGCTCAGGCACAAAAAAGGGGCGGTGCAAAACTCAACGCGCACCGCCCCAAGTCAATGGGAACTCACGATAGCTTACGCCGGCTCCCCGGTCGAGCCACCGGCCGGCGGCGGCTCATTCGCGGCCGGCGTGTTGGCGACGACAGCGGCGGCGAGCGATGCGGTGTCGGCATCGATGTCATCCGCGATCTTGTTCAACGCGGTCGGGTCCTCGGCGTTGTCGCGGATCAGCTGCGACAACTGGCTGAGCAGGGTGACGGCCGACTGCTGGGCCGAGGTGAGGTTCGCCACGGAAGCGGCAAGGCGGTCGGTAACGGCAGACATGTGGTGCGTCCTTTCGAGGAGGGTGTGGAGCAGCCGGTGGATATGCTCCAAAGATTGCATGACATCATCGTGCTGCCGGCTCAGCAGAATGTTTGCGGTGCGCGGGTTGCGGGCGGGCATGGCTCACCCCCGCGCTTCGGTTTGCTTGGCAGGCCTGCCGACGTGGCGCTTGCGCCCATTGGTCGGCGTGGGCCTCTGGGGATCGCGCTCGGCCATCTTCTGGCGCTGATAGGCGACGCACTCGTCGTAGACCAGCATCGGCTTGCCACCCGGATAGACGCGCTGCGGCCAACCGGGATCGTTGATGTGGTCGTAATACGAGACCCGGTGCTTATAGCCGAGCATCGTCTTGACGAAATAGTCGATGGTGACGAAGCGCGGGTGTTCTATCGGCTGGTCCATTGCTGGCCTCCAAAATCAATTCTGTGCGGCCACGCAGGCCCGCCAACGCGCGCGGGCCGACCGGCTGGTGGGTGAGTGCGGCCGGCGGCTGTCGCCTTTGTGTGGCCGCGTGTGCCTCAAAGGTCGAACTCGATGTCCAGCTGCCGCCCAGGCGCGATCATGGTCGTGCGCAATTTGGCGACCTCGTCGGCCAGCGTACCGGCGATCTTGTCGACATCGGCGTCGGCGAACTCGTAATTATAGCGGCCCTGACCGCCCATATTGGCCAGCACCCGAATCGCCTTGATCACCTTTTTCGTGCGCGCCGTGGCCAGCCGCTCGAACTTGGCGCGCTTGCTGACTTCTCGAGCCAGATCGGTTGCGTCGTTCATTTCGCCGCCTCCAGATACTCGCGCGCCTGCTCGACCGGCATCTCACCCTTGGCAACGCTGGCGGCGGTTTTGCCGCTAAGCTTGATGAATGTCGCCAGCTTCGGGCTCTGATCGAGAAAATCGTGAACGGCGACGTCCAGCCGCTCAAGCCGCTCCTCGGCCGGCCGGTCCTCCTCGGCCAGTTGGAGCATGCGTTCGATGATGCCGGCGTGCGGATCATCATCGACCGCTGCCGCCTGCGAGGGCGAGGGGGGCTCGGGGCTGGCGGCAGCGGTCTCACCACCGGATCGTGCGGGCTCGGCGGTGTTTCCATTTACCATCGTTTTTTCATCGGCGAAATCGTCCAGGCGGTGCTTGCCCTGATCCCCGGCCGGCGCGGCCTGCTCTTGCAGCGTGAGCGGCGGGAATGTCTCGTCCCATGTCGCCATGCCGTCCTCGGCCGCCTTGCCCATGGCGATGATGCGGGCGATGTCGGGAGCGAGCCATTGGTCGGCCGCTCGCCCGACCACCGCCTCGACGCGCTTCAAGTCGACCTTGAGGCCGATCCGCTCGGCGGTGTTGCGCCGCCATTTTTCGATGTCGCCGCCGATCCTGCCGACCAGCGCCTCCTTGGCCTCCTCGAACGCAAAGTCGGCGAATGTCTGCAAAGCGTTCACCACCACGTTGCGGATCGCCTTCGATGCGCCGATCTGGAAGGTGATGTCCTCGCGGCGCTGATCATCGGAGCCGCCCAGCTTGGCCGCGCCCTTGCGCTGCTGGAACGGCCTCGTCAGCGCATAGCCGGTCTCAAGATCAACGAAGCGCGCATGGTATAGGATCACATTCCCAAGGTCCTGCGCCCGGCAGTCGACCTCGCAATTGCCGTAGAGCCGCGCCAGATCGTTGGCCAGCTTGATCGACGGGCCCTCGATCCAGTCGGTGCGGTTTTCCTTCCGGTTCTTGACCGGGAACCGATAGTACCAGTCGGTGCCAGCGGCCGACGCCAGCACCTTGATCTTGCGCAGGACCGACGCCTCGTCGCGCCGCACGGCCACCGCCTGCGCGCCAAACACCAGATTGCTCTGCTGCGCCCCGACGCTCGCCGGCACCATCGCGCCGCCTTCCTGTGAATTGCCTGTGGACGAACTGTTAGCAAACTCGTCCAGCCGGGATCGCCTGTCCTCTCGGGTCGCTGTCTCGCTCATGCTGCTTTTTCCTTCTCCTCGATCCGGGTGACGCGCAGCGGTCGCGTGGTCGTTTCGGCGACCGTGTAGGCCTTGCGCTTCTGGGTCTTCCAGCTGATCTTCCAGCCGGGCAGTTCAGCGCGCTCGGCCTCGCCGAGCGTGTCCTTGATTTCGGTGTCGATGGCCTCAATGCCCTTCTCGATGTCCGCCAGTTCGCTCTTGAGCGTTTCGCGCAGCGGCAGAAGTTCACCCAGCCGATTGTCTCCGGCCAGATTCAGCACCGGCTCGGCCACCGACTGCGGGAACATCGCTGCGAGCGTCTCGGCGTCCTGCTTGTAGTCAGCAGCCGGGCGCTTGCCGGCGGCGACGTTGGCCCAGAACTCGGCCGCAAGGGTGCGCACCTTGGCCTCGGCCGCTTCGTGGCGCGGCACCGGGTGCAGGTAAAGCTCGGCGGTATAGGTGTCGATCACCAGTGCCGCGAGATAGCTGCGCGCCGCGTCGAGCAACATGCCCTCGGTCAGCGTCTGCAACTGGTAGTGCATCGGCGGGCCGAGCGCCCATTCGCGTTCGTAGGTCGGCCGGGCAACCACCTTGCACTGGATGTTGGTGAGCCCAGGCTCATCGGTCGCGGCGACGGCGTCGGGCGTTGCGCCCAGCCGCAGTGCCTCGTCGCGCAGGTAGACCTTGGCCGGGCGCACTTCCCAGTCGGGCTGCTGGTCGCGGATCGCCTCAAGCACGGCGGCCTCAAGCCACCGGCCTCGCCGCATCGACGGGTTGTCGCCATCGGGCATCAGCAGCCCGGTCTTCTCGGCGTAAAGCTTGAGCGCGCTCTTATAGGGATCGAGGCCGACTGCCGCGCCGATGTCGGACGCGGTCAGGTCGCGCGCTCGCCAAGCCAGCCACGCCATGCGGTCTCTGATCGGAAAGCGGCTGACGGTCATTCGTCCTCCTCCGGCACCCGCACAAGGTCGAGGTTGGCAGGCAACACGCCCTCGTAAAGCCGCTCCAGCTGGACCGCGTCGCAGACGTACTTTTCGCCATCGACCAGCACCTCGTAGGACACCTCCGGGTGCCCGGCGTCGTGCCAATAAACGCGCTTGAAGATTTGAGCCGGTTGCATGGTGTTTATGCAACCACGCTTCAAATTCTCTGGCAATGGTAAACCGGCGGCCAGCGGAAAAATTTCAATGGGGTTGTGGATAGCCTCTTAATTCGAGCGACCCGAGCCTACGGTATCGCGGCCGGCGCTGGGCACAGCCGGGCTACAAAAAAGCCGACCCGATGAGGGGCCGGCCGAGGTACGAACGGGTCCTTGGGACGGACCTCTGATTTGGAAACTCTCAGCCCGCCTTTGCAGGCTCCTTATGCGGCTTCTTGGCCGAGAGCGCGGACCATGATTTGACGGCCGCTTCGCAGTTGTTGTTGAGCATTTCCTCCAGCACCGGCAGTTCGGCTTCATCGACCCCTTCGAGCATGGCACGACGATCCGAACGGTTCATCACGGTGCGCCAAAGCTCTTGGTTTTCATCGGGTCCGCAGGCCAATAGCTGCCACGGTTGCAGGCTCATCGCCTTGGCGAGCGCCTCCAAGGTGTTCTGGGTATAAGTGGTCTTCCCCCTTTCCAGCTGAGAAATCATCGAACCGCTGATGCCAGCGATTTCGCCTAGTTTGTCGACACTCAGACCGAAGTGCTTTCGCCACTCCTTGACGTAGTGCACCACCTCTCTGGTGATGCGTACGCGTGTCGGTCTGTTGATCGGCACCTTCATCGCACAACACTCTCCTTTCGTTTATCAACAGTTACGCTCTTATTTTGCCTTACGCCCACATATCTTGTCCAGCGGCGTTTAAGACCGCTATCCACAACCCCCCTTCACCTCGCCGTGATTTTTCCCATTGACCGGGCTTCTGAAGCGTAGTTTCAATAGTGGCCATGGACCAGACGACGCTCTCACCCGACAAGCCGACGAACGTTGCTTCGCTACGCCGCGCCCGACCGCGCTCTGAGCCAAACCGGCTCAGGGAATGGCTGCAACGCAAGCCCCGGCCGATGACAAAGCAGCGCTTCGCCGATCTGATCGGCTGCACCGCCGCCTACGTCTCGATGCTGCTGGCTGACAATGCGCCATGGCCCGGCCGCGAGATTGCGCGCCGCATCGCCATCGTCACCGAGGGTGAGGTCACGCCGAATGATCTTGCGGGCTACCCGCCCGACGACGACTGAAAACACCAAAATTTCAGGAAATCGGCGGGGGCCTTAACGGGAGAGGAGGATGAGATGCGCGTGGACGAAATCATGGTGAAACCCCCGACCGACCGAGTGATGGTGGCGACCTTCGATGAGAGGGACCTTCAGCTGCTGCTGTTCGAGGCTCTGATGGAGTTGAAGCACCCGGCCAACGTCTCGCGAGACGAGGCGCTTGATCAGGTCGAGCGGCGCAATCCAGAGCTTGCCGAGGGCCTGCGCCGCGCCTCGCTCGCGACCATGCGCTACATCTGCGAGCGCTTCGACGCGGCCGAGGTCGACCTTGCAACGGTTGCAACGGAAGGCCCGGTGCAATGAAGCATCAACCAGCCCGCCCAGGCGTCAGGAAAGGCCGCACGGCGCTTGTCTTGCCGTTGGAGGTCAAGACGCACGTTGCGGTCGCCGACGCGCTCAGGATCGGCGCTGTGGCCGGCTGGCTTTGGTCCCATTTCCCGGCCGGCGAGCGCCGCGACGAAAGGACCGGAGCGCGGTTGAAGCGCATGGGCCTCAAGAAGGGCGGGTCGGACTTCCTGCTGATCAGCCCCACCGGCCAGCATCATTGGCTGGAATTGAAGCGCGGCGGCTCGCCGCTCACCAAGGAGCAGGAAGATTTCCGCGACGAGTGCCTGTCGCGCAACGTGCCATGGGCGGTCGCCCGTTCGTTCGATGAGGCGATCCATCAGCTGACCGAGTGGGGAGCCATCCGGCTCAGCGTGGCGGCATGATCGAGGTCGAGCTTTCGCCGGAGGAGATTGAGGTCGGCAAGGCGATTGCCGTGGCTCGGCGCACCAGTGCCATCGACCTCGGCCGCAAGCATCGCTACGGGGCAACGGACGCGAGCGTCGACATGGACAAGGAGACGCGGGGCGTGCTGGGCGAGGTCGCCTGCTGCAAATGGCTGGGCGTCTACTGGCCGAACTTCGGCCTCGTCGTCGGCGACGTCGACTGCGGCGTTTGCGAGGTCCGCGCGGTCAGCAAGGCCAGCCATTGCCTGATCTTGCATGATCGCGATGACGACAACGAGGCGCACGTCTTGGCCGTTGTCGGGCCGCTGCCGTTGGTACATCTCGCCGGCTGGATCGTCGGTCGCGCCGGCAAGCGCCTGAAGAACTGGTCCGACCCGCAAAAGAGCAATCGCCACGCCTATTTCGTCCCCCCGGCTGATCTGCGCCCGATGGAGGAGCTTCCGCTTTACCTCGCGGCCAAAGAGGAGGCCGCGGCATGAAAGACTGGCTGCACGATGACGACCGGCAGATCGCGTCGATGCTTGGCGTGAGTGTCCGCAAGTGGCGCGACGCCCGGCGCTGCTTCGTAGAGCATGACCTGTTGCGCGTCGAGGATCACCCGGTCGAGGGACCAATCCTGCGGTTTGTTCATCCCGAACACCTCGCGGCTGTCGGGCTGATGCTGGGGTCGCGCCGATGACCAGCGTCCCGATCATGCCGCTCAACGTCGACAAGCTCCTATCCGACAAGAAGGTGCAGCGCCTGATGCGTGGCGGTGAGACCAGAGCTTTCTGGGTGTGGTTCCTGACCCAGATGTGGGCAAACAAGGCGTGGCTTCCCGCCGACGAGCGCATCGTGAGCGACATGCTGGACGTCGACGTGAGGCGCTGGCGGAACAAATACAAGCCGATTTTCGAGCAGCTACTTCTTCAAGAAGTCGACCCGGTTGTCGGGCACATCTATCGGCATCAGCATTTGTCAGATGTCTGGGACCGTGTTGCCAAACGCATAAGCGAAACGCATGCGTCTTTGGCCAGAGCTAGAGCCGGAAAGGCCGCAAAACATGGGAAAACCCCTTCTGTCACAGAGCCGAAAAAACCGCCTGCCGCAGAGCCTGTTCAAGCGCCTGCCGCAGAGCCTTCCGCAGGCTTTAATAAAAACCTTGAAAAGAAAGGCGGGCCGCCGCCCATCCCAAGGCTGGGTGGCTCGCCTTTCTCTGCGCCAACGGTCGACGTCCCAGCGCTTCCTCCGCGAGGGCTAAACGGCCACGCCGAGCGCTCGGCTGTCGCCGGCTCGCCCAGCCTGAAGGGCGGCTCACCGGCGAAGCCATCGGATGCGCTGTTGCGCTCAAGGCTGGTCGCCAAGCGCCTGGACGAAGATGACGAGCCACAAGCCTCGCGGCCCTCAGGCGATACCGGCCTGTTCGGGGCGCTTGAGGCGGCAATCAGACACGGCAAGAGCGAGGAGGACTGAGATGGCGACGACGCAGAGGCCACGCACGACACCGGACTTCAACGCCCAGCGGATCGCGGCGCAGCGCTATCGCAAGCGATGGGAGCAGATGGCGGCTCAGGGCGCGCACCCGGTGGTGATCAATCGCCGCGATCACCCGGAGCAGTGGCGCGCTTGGCTTGCCGCTCACCGGCTCGCGGGACGCATGGCGTCGGTCGATCTGATGCTTGATCGCTCAGAGGCCACGGTGCCGTGCCTCAATCCGCACGATTTCGATTTGCCAGAGGCACCGGCTGATCGCCGGGTGAAAGACTGATGGACGTGCGCTCAGACCTTGGGCCAGTTGCGCGGCCGATAGCCGGCCTCGTAGGCGCGCATCAGGCGATCCAGCAGCGGCGGTACCGGGTGCTTGCCGGCGATGCCCTCGAACTCGGCGACGCGCACGGCGTGACCGTAACCGAGGACTTCGGCAAGCTGCGCCTGCGTGAGGCCAAGCGCCTTGCGGATGTCGCGGAATTTGGTCGGCGTCATCGCTCAGGCCGCCTTGCGCTTGAGCCAAGCCTGCGCGTCGGCCTTGGTGGCGAATTTGCCGGAAATCGGGGTCTGGTGCGGGCCGCGCACAACGTACCAGCCGCGCAGGAGTTTGTTGAAAACGATCTTGGTCATGGCTCAGGCCTTCAAAAGCGCGTTGGCGAGATTGGTGAGGTGATAGGCGATTTCGGCGAGGCGCTCCTCGGGGTCGGTCTGATCGGGAGAAACGTAGTCGTGCGCCATCTCGTAT